>NZ_PDIG01000021.1:0-98961 GCF_004745185.1 Escherichia sp. E2661 | reverse complement strand
CACGTCAGACGGGTAATGCCGAATTTAAAGTGGCAGATTTACTGCGCGACCAGGCGATGATCCCGGAAGTTCAGCGCCTGGCGCGACATATTCATGAACGTTACCCACAGCAGGCAAAAGCCCTGATAGAACGCTGGATGCCAGAGACTGAACGTTACTCGAATGCGTAAAAGGCGGCGGTGAGAAGACCGCCGTTTCAGGTTGATCTACCTTCCTGCCGGATGCGGCGTGAGCGCCTTATCCGGCCTACAGAAACTTACGAACTCAATAAATTGTGAATCAATATGTAGGCCTGATAAGCGAAGCTCATCAGGCATTTGTCTTTGTTGAAGCGGCGCTTACACCGCCGCTTCATCGGTTACCCCGCAAAAATCGGCAACATCAAATACAGCTTAATCACCAGGGCGTTAACGATATCGATAAAGAACGCACCGACCATCGGCACGACCAGGAACGCCATATGCGACGGGCCAAAGCGTTCAGTAATCGCCTGCATGTTGGCGATTGCGGTTGGTGTTGCACCAAGACCAAAGCCGCAGTGACCCGCAGCCAGCACCGCCGCATCGTAGTTTTTGCCCATCATGCGCCAGGTGACGAAGATGGCATACAACGCCATGAAAATGGTCTGTACCACCAGTATCGCCAGCATCGGCAGCGCCAGCGAAGCCAGCTCCCACAGCTTCAGGCCCATCAGCGCCATCGCCAGGAACAACGACAGACTTACGTTACCCAGCACCGATACCGCACGTTCAAAGACGCGATAAAAGCCCATCATTGACAGACCGTTGCTCAGAATCACGCCTACAAACAGCACACAAACAAAGGTTGGTAATTCAAAAGCAGTGCCAGCCAAAAGTTGCGCAACAATTTTCCCCACCGTCAGGCAGATAGCAATTAGCGCGATGGTTTCAATCAGTACCAGCGAAGTGATCATGCGTCCTACATCTGGCTTTTCGAACGCCGTCGGGACTTCCTGATCATCCGGAATACCGTTCGGTGTAGTGGAGTGTTTCACCAGATAACGCGCCACCGGGCCACCAATCAGCCCGCCCAGCACCAGACCGAACGTTGCACAGGCCATTGCGACTTCCGTCGCATTAGTAAAGCCGTAACGTTCAATGAACAATTTACTCCACGCCGCGCCAGTCCCATGACCGCCAGAAAGCGTAATAGACCCAGCTAACAGCCCCATCAGCGGATCAAGACCTAACAGACTGGCCATACCAATACCGATGGCGTTTTGCATCACCAACAGGCCAACAACCACAATCAGGAAAATACCCACCACACGGCCACCGGCACGTAAGCTGGCAATGTTGGCGTTCAGACCGATGGTGGCAAAGAAAGCCAGCATCAACGGATCGCGCAGGGACATATCAAAATTGACTTCCCAGCCCATGGTTTTTTTCAGCACCAGCAGCGCCAGCGCCACCAGCAAACCACCCGCAACAGGTTCCGGTATGGTGTATTTCTTCAAAAAGGAGACAGAGTGAACTAATTTGCGCCCGAGCAGCAACGTCAACGTTGCTGCAACAAGCGTTGCTAAAGTGTCGAGATGAAACATAGATAGCTCCTTTGTATCCGCACCACTCTTTCATACTCGTCATACTGCATCGCACATGTACTGTAAGGTGCACTATGACGAGTTTCGAGTCATGCTTTCCCGGTTCGAATTCTTAGCTGAAAATAAAAAAATGGCATGGATTTTAAGCAGAAAACAACCAAAAGTTATATAAAAAAGTGCATTTATCGCATTTAAATATTTAGAAGAATGCATAGCAAACGTTTGCTTTTGCCCTTCGGTCAGCTAAAATGCCCGCTTTGCTACCACGGGATTGTTTTCGATGTCTGTTTCCACTCTCGAGTCAGAAAATGCGCAACCGGTTGCGCAGACTCAAAACAGCGAACTGATTTATCGTCTTGAAGATCGTCCACCGCTTGCTCAAACTCTGTTTGCCGCCTGTCAGCACCTGCTGGCGATGTTTGTCGCGGTGATCACCCCTGCGCTTCTCATCTGCCAGGCGCTAGGTTTACCGGCACAGGACACACAACACATTATTAGTATGTCGCTGTTTGCCTCCGGTGTGGCATCGATTATTCAGATTAAAGCCTGGGGGCCGGTAGGTTCCGGGTTGTTGTCGATTCAGGGGACCAGTTTCAACTTCGTTGCCCCGCTGATTATGGGCGGCACGGCGCTGAAGACCGGTGGTGCTGATGTTCCCACCATGATGGCGGCACTGTTCGGTACGCTGATGTTAGCAAGCTGCACGGAGATGGTGATCTCTCGAGTTCTGCATCTGGCGCGCCGCATTATTACGCCGCTGGTTTCTGGCGTCGTGGTGATGATTATCGGCCTGTCACTAATTCAGGTTGGGTTAACGTCCATTGGTGGCGGCTATGCGGCCATGAGCGACAACACCTTTGGCGCACCGAAAAACCTGCTGCTGGCGGGTGTGGTCTTAGCCTTAATTATCCTGCTTAACCGCCAACGTAACCCTTACTTACGCGTGGCCTCGCTGGTGATTGCGATGGCGGCCGGATATGCGCTGGCGTGGTTTATGGGTATGTTGCCAGAAAGCAACGAACCGATGACGCAAGAACTGATTATGGTACCAACGCCGCTCTATTACGGTCTTGGTATTGAATGGAGCCTACTGCTGCCGCTGATGCTGGTCTTTATGATCACCTCACTGGAAACCATTGGCGATATCACCGCGACCTCTGACGTTTCCGAACAGCCGGTTTCCGGCCCGCTGTACATGAAACGTCTGAAAGGCGGCGTGCTGGCAAACGGCCTGAACTCGTTTGTCTCGGCAGTATTTAACACCTTCCCGAACTCCTGCTTCGGACAGAACAACGGTGTAATTCAGTTAACGGGTGTTGCCAGCCGTTATGTCGGTTTGTGGTGGCGCTGATGTTGATCGTGCTGGGCCTGTTCCCGGCAGTGAGTGGTTTCGTGCAACACATCCCAGAGCCAGTTCTGGGCGGCGCTACGCTTGTGATGTTTGGCACCATCGCCGCATCCGGTGTACGCATCGTTTCCCGGGAGCCGCTGAACCGTCGGGCAATTCTGATTATTGCACTGTCGCTGGCCGTCGGTCTTGGCGTTTCTCAGCAGCCGCTGATTTTGCAATTTGCCCCTGACTGGCTGAAAAACCTGCTCTCTTCAGGTATTGCCGCTGGCGGTATTACTGCCATTGTGCTGAACCTGATTTTCCCGCCGGAAAAACCGTAATTCACTTAGCGGCGGTAAGTTTCTTTACCGCCGCAGCGCCCCTCTTTCACCATTCCCGCCTTGAGGAATGCGCGTAAATCGTGCATAACTCCCTTATGTGTATTTCGCGGGATGGAAGACTATGAAATTTATTGGGAAGCTGCTTCTCTACATTTTCGTCGCGCTACTCGTAGTGATAACTGGCCTCTATTTTCTTCTGCAAACCCGTTGGGGTGCGGAGCATATCAGCGCATGGATTTCCGAAAATAGCGACTACCATTTGGTCTTCGGGGCAATGGATCACCGCTTTTCCGCGCCGTCTCATATCATACTGGAGAACGTCACGTTTGGTCGTGATGGACAGCCCGCTACCCTGGTGGCAAAAAGTGTTGATATCGCCTTGAGTAGTCGGCAACTGACCGAACCGCGCCATGTCGATTCCATTCTGCTGGAAAACGGGACGCTGAATCTCACCGACCAGACCGCCCCGCTACCGTTCAAAGCCGATCGCCTGCAACTGCGCGATATGGCATTTAATAGCCCAAATAGCGAGTGGAAATTAAGTGCTCAGCGGGTAAATGGCGGCGTCATTCCGTGGTCGCCAGAAGCCGGTAAAGTGTTGGGAACGAAAGCGCAGATTCAGTTCAGTGCTGGCTCCCTGTCGCTCAATGATGTTCCTGCCACCAATGTGTTGGTTGAAGGCAGTATTGATAACGATCGCGTTACGCTGACCAATCTGGGTGCCGATATCGCGCGCGGTACATTAACCGGAAACGCGCAGCGTAACGCCGACGGTAGCTGGCAGGTGGAAAACCTGCGCATGGCGGATATCCGTCTGCAAAGCGAAAAATCGCTGACTGATTTCTTTGCACCATTGCGCTCTGTGCCTTCGTTACAGATTGGTCGCCTGGAAGTGATAGATGCTCGCCTGCAAGGCCCGGACTGGGCGGTGACCGATCTCGATCTCAGCTTACGCAACATGACCTTCAGTAAAGATGACTGGCAGACACAGGAAGGAAAGCTGTCGATGAATGCCAGCGAGTTTATTTATGGTTCGCTGCATTTGTTTGACCCGATTATGAACGCAGAATTTTCCCCGCAGGGCGTGGCGCTGCGCCAGTTTACCAGCCGTTGGGAAGGTGGCATGGTGAGAACGTCAGGAAACTGGCAACGCGACGGGAAAACGCTGATCCTCGATGATGCGGCAATTGTCGGGCTGGAATATACCCTGCCAAAAAACTGGCAACAGTTATGGAGGGAAACAACACCCGGCTGGTTAAACAGTCTGCAACTGAAGAGATTTAGCGCCAGCCGCAACCTGATCATTGATATCGACCCTGACTTCCATGGCAACTCACCGCGCTCGATGGCTATGGCGCGAATCTGACACTGGTTGCCAATCACCAATGGGGCGTCTGGAGTGGCACAGCGAATCTGAATGCCGCCGCCGCGACGTTCAATCGTGTTGATGTTCGCCGTCCGTCGCTGGCACTGGCCGCCAACAGCAGCACGGTGAATATCAGCGAACTTAGCGCGTTTACCGAGAAAGGCATTCTGGAAGCCACTGCCAGTGTTTCGCAAACGCCGCAGCGCCAGACTCATATCAGCCTGAATGGACGCGGTGTGCCGGTGAATATTTTGCAACAGTGGGGATGGCCTGAATTACCGTTGACTGGCGACGGCAATATTCAGCTCACCGCCAGCGGCAATATTCAGGCTGATGCACCGCTAAAACCCACGGTTAACGGGCAACTCCATGCTGTGAACGCTGAAAAGCAGCAGGTAACCCAAACCATGAATGCTGGCGTAGTTTCCAGTGGCGAAGTTACGTCAACGGAGCCAGTGCAGTAAAAATCAATCTCACCGGGTACGACACAGCCGTACCCGGCATTTTTTCAATAAATAACAAACAGTAGAGTATCCAATTACCATGTTCGTTCCCGCTCATTGCACGGCGTAAACCATCCTTAAGAATACGGATAGTGCTATTTTTTGTTATCAACTTACGTTTCTTTTTTCTGGGAGCGCGGTTGTGCCAAAGTGTAACTTATGGATTTGCCGAGAGTTTCTGTGAATAGGATCATGGCAAGGCGAAACGAAGCGGAAAAAAGTGTGATGGGGGATGTGATAAGGCGAGGAAGTAGCTATAATGCGCCCCGCCTCCATGTAGCAATCGAGGCGCGGAAGATCGTCGTCTCCGGTGAGGCGGCTGGACTTCAAATCCAGTTGGGGCCGCCAGCGGTCCCGGGCAGGTTCGACTCCTGTGATCTTCCGCCAAAATGCCTCTTCTGACGTTCACCAATCCCTTGTAATACCGTTTAAAGCAGATAATTTCTTCCGTTCATGATTCAACCTGCTTTACCGAAGTTGTTCTTAATATTTATTACAGCGGAAGCGAGATGTCAGACAAACGCTTAACCCAATCCCCGACAGGCGAATTTAACGAATCAACAGCAGGCAGGAGAGATCGTCCCCGGCATTGATCATGTCGATCGCTTTATCCATCCGCTGGTTAATCGTTGACGAATGCAAGGTTTTCTCGGCAAGGCTCGCCACAATTTTCAGTACCGTTGCCTCATCCAGAGTTGCTTCCAGCGATGTCAGACTCAACAAATGCTTAATATAGAAATAGTCGAGAATTAAACGGTAAACCTGGCGCATGACCGTTGAGAAATCAGCATCCGGAAAATGGCAGTGGTATATTTTGTAGGTCAGTAAATTGCGCAATACATGCGGAGCACTGAGGATAGAATCCTGGCAAAGCTGCTGCCACTGTTTATTCAGGACAGCAAACTTGTCAGCCAGAACCTGCTTATCCGGGCTGTTTGCTACGTCTAAATACACCGCCATCTTTCGATGCGCGTCAGCAATAATACGATCCCTGCTGCTCTTATTCGCGACAAGCGACCCCAATACCGTCAGCGCACGCACCTTCAATCCCACCGACTCCGTAGGCGTTGATTGGCTCATCAGGCTAATACCTGCCGCCAGCTCGCTTAATAGCTCCTGATGGTACTGTTCAGCCTGCGCAAAATGGTTGTGCAGATCGAACTCAATGCGCTGCAGGTAAACCATAAACTGTGCCAACGCCATCAGGTTTTCTTCAACGTTCAACGATGGCGCCTGCAGGAGGTGCCAGGCAAAGAGATGCACAATCTGGTGGATCTGATTAACCGGCTGCCTGGCGGTGAAGGTGTTTTTCGCCTTCGCCAACAGATCATCCTGTTCGTGCACTAACATGCTGTCGGCATCAAACAATACCAGTCGGGCTACTTCTGGACATGAGAGCACCATCGAATGGCGAGTTGTATCGGCGTAGTACTTTTTGCTACGTGGATAAGTAGAACAGGTTTCTGAAAGTGCTTTTTCTCCCAGATCGCGATGGACCAGGCAGAATTTATTTTCATCGAGAAACGGACACTGACCCTGCGCGTCCAGTTTGATTATCGAATAGCGGCTTTTACCATTTCTCACCCGTAATAAATTCTCTTTCGCCAACAGGGCAATTTTCGGGTGTTGTTCGTTGAGGTAAGTATGATGGGTTTTCTTGTCGATGTGTATCTGCCATCCCTGACAGCAGGAAATCAGGCAGCTGGGGCCGACGCAGGCAAACTTCTTCACAAACTCGGGGGTTACTACTTTATGGATTTGCATAACATTCATCGCGTTTAAAAAGCGAACAGTAGCACGCTGTCAGAACAAAATGATAACGTCATAACCTGACGGTTTAACAAGTATTTCACTCGTTTCATAAATGCTCGCCCCATCAAATGACGGGTTTACCTGAAGGGGTCATTCTCACCATTTTTGCTATCATGCCTGCATACATAAACGACAAAACAGTATGCAGAGGGAAAAATGGGTTCCACCAGAAAGGGGATGATAAACGTTCTGATTGCCGCCGTATTATGGGGAAGTTCAGGCGTTTGCGCGCAATACATCATGGAACAAAGTCAGATGTCATCGCAGTTTCTGACCATGACGCGACTGATATTTGCCGGATTTATTCTACTGACGCTCTCTTTTGTCCACGGCGATAAAGTCTTCTCAATCATTAAGAATCATAAAGATGCCATCAGCCTGCTTATTTTTTCCATTGTTGGCGCCCTGACCGTCCAGCTAACTTTCTTACTGACGATTGAAAAATCCAATGCAGCTACAGCAACGGTGCTGCAATTTTTATCACCAACGATTATCGTGGCCTGGTTCTCACTGGTACGAAAATCGCGCCCCGGTATTCTGGTATTTACCGCGATTTTGACCTCCCTGATAGGCACATTTTTGCTGGTCACCCACGGTAATCCAACATCGTTGTCGATCTCTCCTGCTGCGCTGTTCTGGGGGGTTGCTTCAGCCTTTGCTGCTGCATTCTATACGACATACCCCTCAACGCTCATTGCCCGTTACGGCACGCTGCCCGTCGTCGGCTGGAGTATGCTCATTGGTGGGCTGGTCCTGCTGCCCTTTTATGCCGGGCAAGGAACAAATTTCGTGGTTAATGGCAGCCTGATTCTGGCTTTTTTCTATCTGGTGGTAATTGGAACTTCGCTGACCTTTAGTCTGTATCTGAAAGGCGCACAGTTAATTGGCGGGCCGAAAGCCAGTATTTTGAGTTGTGCAGAACCATTAAGTAGCGCACTGCTCTCTTTGCTGTTGCTGGGGATCACCTTCACATTACCAGATTGGCTGGGAACGCTGCTGATTCTGTCATCGGTGATTTTGATTTCAATGGATTCCCGCCGCCGCGCCAGAAAAATGTAATCGTCCGGCGCGGTACGGTTGATCATTACCAGCCAGGCACCGCGCCACCGTTAAAGAGGGTTTCTGCCGCTTTAGCAACTTCTGGTGACTGATAAGATTGCAGAAACTCCTTCACGTTTTCTGCATCCTTATTATCTTCCCGCGCCACCAGAATGTTCACATACGGTGAATTTTTATCTTCAATAAATACGCTGTCGTGCACCGGAGAAAGTCCTGTTTGCTGGATGTAAGTGGTGCTGATAATCGCTACATCCACTTTCGGGTCGTCCAGTACACGTGGCAACTGTGCCCCTTCCAGCTCCATTATCTGCAAATGGCGTGGATTCTCAGTAATATCCAACGCCGTTGGCAGTAAACCTTTCCCCTCTTTTAAGGTAATAAGTTTCTCTTTTTGCAACAGTAACAGCGCACGCCCCAGATTGGTCGGATCATTCGGAATCGCTACTGTCGCTCCTTCTTTTAGCTGATCGACTGTTTTAATTTTTTTCGAATAGCCAGCCATGGGGAAGACAAAGGTATTTCCTACCGCCACCAGTTTGTAACCGTGCGCCTGATTATCCTGTTCAAGGAAAGGACGATGCTGGAAGACATTGGCATCCAGTTCACCCTGATTAGTTGCATCGTTCGGCAACAACGAACCACTAAATCCAACCAATTCAACTTCAAGGCCATACTTCTCTTTGGCCACTTTTTTAGCGACTTCTGCCACATCCTGTTCGGCACCGTTAATGACGCCAACTTTAATGTGTTTTGCATCGCTGTTTTGCTGGTCGCAGCCTGCCAGCAGGATCCCCGCCAGAAATAATGCTGCCCCTGTCCGTAGATGATGTGTTGTCAGTTTCATTTTTTTATCCTTTTATTAATGATTACCTGACTATAGCGGTAAGGTCGCTGCGGTTTAAAAAACGAAACGCTATCGATAAGAATAAAAAGGAATAAAAGTGGAATATAAGGTCTGGCACTTCTTACTGACCACGCAAGCGCGTTTCGTACAGCATGATGAGAGCGATGAAAGCAAACTACACTTATGCTTCATTTGATACACATTTGTAAAAGGTTGAATCCATGAAACCAACGACACTACTGCTTATTTTCACTTTTTCTCGCTATGCCAGGCATCGTATACGCCGAGTCGCCTTTTAGCTCACTGCAGTCCGCAAAAGAGAAAAATACGGTATTAGAGGATTTGCGGAAAATTTGCACCCCGAAGGCATCGTTGTCAGATGAAGCGTGGGAAAAGTTAATGTTGTCAGATGAAAACAATAAACAACATATACGCGAGGCCATCGTGGCGATGGAACGTAATAATCAGAGCAATTATTGGGAAGCGTTGGGTAAGGTAGAATGCCCGGATATGTAAGAACGGCAACAACCACTGACCAACGCTTCTTTACCTGACATCAGGATTTCTTCATTTTCACCTTGGCAGTAACCAACAATGCAGTCAGCAACATCAATGTGCCGGACAACATCAGCGGCGAAGTCAGACCAATGTTATCCAACGCATAACCGCCGATTGCCGCACCGCAGGTATTGGCAAGCTGAATAACGGCCACCTGAATAGACCCAGCCTTTTCTGCCTGATCGGCCAATGAGCGAGTGATCCACGTTGACCAGCCAACGGGAATTAAAGCAAAGGTCAGCCCCCAGATAATCGCCACACCGGTAGCAACAATTTTATCGCTTCCCCACAGTGTCAGTACCAGCGCGCTCAGGGCGAGCACAAACGGTGCGCCCGCTAAGGCCAGTTTCACCGAACGTTTGAGAATGAACGACGAAAGCGATGTCCCAACAAAACTGGCGATACCAAAACTCAACAGCACCAGCGTTAAGCCATCAACGCCGAATCCCGCCAGATTCATATACACTGGGCGAATATAAGTAAAAAAAGCAAACTGCCCGGCAAAGGACATAAAGATGGCGATCATCCCGGCCATCACCCCCGGACGCTGCAACAGGCGAAAGGTATTTTGTTTCTGATGTGACGGTTCGCCAGGCAGAGAAGGCAATGATTTGATAATCCAGATAATACACAGCACGCCCATCACCGCCGCCGCATTAAAGACATTGCGCCAACCGATAAGCTCGCCTAAAAAACTGCCCAATGGCGCGGCAATTACCAGCGTAATGGACACCGCGCCGAAGATCACCGACAACGCCTTCGGCACCGTACGAGGCGGTACCAGGCGCATGGTCAGCGACGCCGACATCGCCCAGAATCCGCCCAGTGCCAGCCCCAGACAGGCGCGACCGATTAACAGCAGACTGAATGAGTTGGCAAAGGAAACCAGTAAGCAGGAAAGCGTCAGCAAAATGGCGAACAGAATGACAACGTAGCGGCGGTCAGTGGCCTGAATGGTCTGGGTAATAAACAAACTGGCAAACATCGCCACAAAAGCGGTTACGGTCACCGATTGCCCGGCACCCCCTTCCGAAATGCCTAAATCGTGCGCCATCGGCGTCAACAAACTGACGGGCAAAAACTCAACGATAATCAGACAGGCGACGCAAAACGCCACCGAGAAAACGGCTGACCAGTTCGGTCGGGTAATGGCGTCCGCGCCGCGGTTTTCTGCAATAAATTCACTCATGGTGTTACCCGTGGCATGTTTCAGGGGAAAAGCCGACCAGTCTAACATTGAAATGTGTGATGCATTTAACGTTTTTTGCAACTTTTACGATGTTGTGGGAAAAATTCGAGGCTGCTCGAGGAAATAAAAATCATATGGCAAGGTGATATGCATTGACGCGATTTCGTTGGAAACAAGGGATAAAGTATCGCACTTAGTGATATGCTTTAATAACAGGACATCAACGATATGCGTGTGTTTAAAACCAAATGGTTTGCAAGGGAAGCCAAGTCTCATGCAATAACAGATGAAGAGTTATGCCGGGCCATTTTAGAAACAGATCAGGGTAAAGCTGATGCGCTTGGTGGTGGCGTTTTTAAAAAGCGCCTTCACCAAAATCGTGAGCGTGCGATTATTCTGGCGAAAGGGGGTAGCAATTGGTTTTACACGTTTTTATATGCAAAACAGGATATGTCGAACATCAATAGTCAGGAACTGTCTGGATTTCGTGAACTCGCAAAGCATTATGCCTTCCTGACGAAAGCCCAACTGACAGCAATGATTAACAGTAAAGAACTGACAGAGATCTGCTATGACTGCAAAAACTAAATTCAAAAGCCCTGCATTTGAGGCCATTCACAGCGCGGCTGCTGGATTGTCCAGTGTTGATGCCATTTCTGCCGAAACAATGCGTACTTTTGACAAAGCCTGCCTGTCCAGCGTGCCAGACTTACAACCTGTTGAGATAAAAGCACTACGGGAAAAATTAAAAGTGAGTCAACCCGTCTTCGCTCACTATCTCAATACCAGCGTTTCAACTGTACAAAAATGGGAAAGTGGCGCTAAACGCCCCAGCGGCATGTCATTAAAACTACTTAGTATTGTGCAAAAACACGGGCTAGAGGTGCTGCTGTAAATAGAACGTAGAGAATGCGTCCGTCTACTGTCAGATCCGATAGCGGATGCGGCGTGAACGCCTTATCCGTACTCGGTCTGTAGGCCTGATAAGACGCGCCAGCGTCGCATCAGGCAAAGCGGTTTTAATGCAGCCAGTAAACGCCCTCAGCAGGCTGAAAAAAACGCGTTGTAGCGCATCTGGAATGCATTAATCTCCTGCATTTCAGGCTCTATTTCGCGCAGAAAACCCAGCGCCAGCCTGACCTGAGCATCGGTAATCGGCACGGCAAGGCGGGCTTTTTGTAAAATCCGATGCCATTGCAGCAGGTTCTGTTCGCTGCCATCGACAATGACAACCTGCCAGATAAGCAACACCTGCACGGCATTTTGCAGGTGCGACTCATCCGGGCGATGCAGATAACGTAAAAATTCGTCACCGGCTGACTTTCCCATTTGATCAACCATTGACTCAACGGGTACAACATCAATATTCAGCCGATCGCTGAGGCGGCGAATCGCTTTTCTGGCCCCGGATGTCAGCACCCGAAAACCAACCACAAACACCACCGCCAGCGTAGCGAGCATTATCCAGATCATGAGTTCTCCTGCGTAACCGGCACTCATGATATCTGGAAACGCTTATCAGATACTAATCCACCAGGATGATTTTCAGCGCAAACAATGCCGCTACAACCACCACACACAGATTCAGATCGCGCCAGCGACCCGTACACACTTTCATGATGCAGTAAGACATAAAGCCAAGCGCAATCCCTTCAGTGATCGAGAACGTAAAGGGCATCATCACCGTGGTGATAAATGCGGGTACCGATTCGGTAAAATCATCCCAGTTAACGCGTGCCAGGCTCGATGTCATCAATACGCCAACGAAGATTAAGGCCCCGGCGGTGGCGTAAGGTGGAACCATCGCCACCAGCGGTGAGAAGAACATAACCAGCAGGAACATAACGCCAACAACAACCGCAGTCAGCCCCGTGCGACCGCCGACCGCCACGCCAGAAGTACTTTCAATATAGGCGGTAACAGAGGAAGTTCCGATAAACGCGCCAGCCACCGAACTCACGCTATCAACATATAGCGCCTTATTCATGTTAGGGAATTTACCGTTACTATCTATTAAGCCAGCTTTATCAGTTACACCAATTAATGTTCCTGATGAATCAAATAGGTTGATCAACATAAAGGAGAAAATGATACCGGCAAGCTCAAGCGATAATGCCCCGCTCAAATCAACCTCGCCAATAACACCGCTAATATCAGGTGGAATAGAATAGATTCCGCTGAAATGAACATCTCCGAAAAATAATCCACAGCAGGAAGTGACGACGATAGAAACCAACACCGCCGCATGAAAATTACGCGATGACAACACGGTTATAATAAAAAACCCTAAAATACCTAACAACACGCCGTGGGAACTTAAATCACCAATCATCACCAGCGTGTCTTTATTGGCGACAATAACACCGGTATTTTTTAATCCCATTAAGGCAATAAATAGCCCGATACCACTGGTGATACCAATACGTAAACTTAACGGAATGTTGGAGATCATCCAGTAACGGATACGAAAAAGAGTCAGCAAAAATAGCCCAATTGCGCCCCAGAAAATAGCGCCCATTCCCGTCTGCCAGGTGATACCCATCGCCCCCACCACCACGAAGGCGAAAAACGCATTCAGCCCCATCGCAGGCGCCAGCGCGACGGGAAGATTAGCAAAAACTCCCATCGCAATACTGCCAATGCCCGCAATCAAACAGGTAGTAACAAACACCACCTTTGGGTCCATTTGCGCTGCGCCAAGAATTTGTGGGTTAACAAAAACGATGTACACCATAGTTAAAAAAGTAGTCATACCCGCAATCAATTCTGTGCGAACGGTTGTCCCGTGTTGCGGTAGTTTAAATAATCGCGAAAGCGTCCCTGATTCATTACTCACGTAATCGGTATTGTCATTATTCATTTTTTTGTCCATTGGAGGAGATTTAATCCTTTGCTTTTGTAAAACAAATGACAACAACGGTTCAGTGATAATTATCACATTTCAATTGCACATTAATGGATATTCTTTAATAATCTCGCGACGTTTCTTTATGATAAATAATAATCAAATTGATAAAATCAAAATGAGAAAAAATATGAACAATTCTATTAGCCATAAATTTCATCACATTAGTCGGGTAGAATACCAGGAATTGTTAGCCGTTTCCCGTGGCGAAGCCGCTGCCGATTATATTATTGATAATGTCTCTATTCTGGATCTGATCAATGGCGGAGAAATTCCCGGCCCAATCGTGATTAAAGGACGTTACATTGCCGGTGTCGGCGCAGAATACGCTGATGCTCCGGCTTCGCGCCGAATTGACGCCCACGGCGCAACGGCAGTACCGGGGTTTATTGATGCTCACCTGCATATTGAATCCAGCATGATGACCCCAGTCACCTTTGAAACCGCCACTCTGCCACGCGGCCTGACGACTGTTATTTGCGATCCTCATGAAATCGTCAACGTGATGGGCGAAGCCGGGTTTGCCTGGTTTGCTCGCTGTGCCGAACAGGCAAAGCAAAACCAGTATTTGCAGGTCAGCTCTTGCGTACCCGCCCTGGAAGGCTGCGATGTTAACGGTGCCAGTTTTACCCTCGAACAGATGCTCGCCTGGCGCGACCATCCGCAGGTTACCGGCCTTGCAGAAATGATGGACTACCCTGGCGTAATTAGCGGACAAAACGCGCTGCTCGATAAACTGGACGCCTTTCGCCATCTGACTCTGGATGGTCACTGCCCCGGTCTAAGCGGTAAAGAACTTAACGCCTATATTGCCGCGGGTATTGAAAACTGCCACGAAAGTTATCAGCTGGAAGAAGGCCGTCGGAAATTACAACTCGGCATGTCGTTGATGATCCGCGAAGGGTCCGCTGCCCGCAATCTCAACGCGCTGGCTCCGTTGATCACCGAATTTAACAGCCCACAGTGCATGCTTTGTACTGATGACCGTAACCCGTGGGAAATCGCTCACGAAGGGCATATCGACGCCTTAATTCGCCGCCTGATTGAACAACACAATGTGCCGCTGCATGTGGCATATCGCGTCGCCAGCTGGTCGACGGCACGCCATTTTGGTCTGAATCACCTCGGTTTACTGGCTCCCGGCAAGCAGGCCGACATTGTCCTGTTAAGTGACGCGCGTAAAGTCACAGTGCAACAGGTACTGGTGAAAGGCGAACCGATTGACGCACAAACCTTACAGGCAGAAGAGTCGGCGAGACTGGCACAATCCGCCCCGCCATATGGCAATACCATTGATCGCCAGCCAGTTTCCGCCAGCGACTTTGCCCTGCAATTTACCCCCGGAAAACGCTATCGCGTCATTGATGTCATCCATAACGAACTGATCACGCACTCCCGCTCCAGCGTCTACAGCGAAAATGGTTTTGATCGCGATGATGTGTGCTTTATTGCCGTACTTGAGCGTTACGGGCAACGTCTGGCTCCGGCCTGTGGTTTGCTCGGCGGCTTTGGCCTGAATGAAGGCGCGCTGGCGGCGACAGTCAGCCATGACAGCCATAATATTGTGGTGATCGGTCGTAGCGCAGAAGAGATGGCGCTGGCGGTCAATCAGGTGATTCAGGATGGCGGCGGGCTGTGCGTGGTCCGTAACGGCCAGGTACAGAGTCATCTGCCGTTGCCCATTGCCGGGCTGATGAGTACCGACACGGCGCAGTCGCTGGCAGAGCAAATTGACGCGTTAAAAGTCGCTGCCCGTGAATGTGGTCCGTTACCCGACGAACCGTTTATTCAGATGGCGTTTCTTTCCCTGCCGGTGATCCCCGCATTGAAACTGACCAGTCAGGGGCTATTTGATGGCGAGAAGTTTGCCTTCACCACCCTGGAAGTCACGGAATAATAAAAAAAAGCCCGGCGTCATGCCGGGCAAAAGTCACCAGTTACGTTTATGCCACTGTCAACTGCTGAATTTTTTTCTCGCGGCGGATTTTTCGTTCTTCCATCACCGCGACTATCGCCATCAGGCAGATACAGCCAATAGCGGCGATATCCAGTGCGGCGAAGGTGCCAGCCCAGCCGGTGAGGCCGAACACTGGCGTACCATCGGCAATCATTCCCAGACCTAATTTGGCAAAGCTGTCACCAATCAGGTAGGCGAAAGTGCCTTTAATCCCATCGGCAGCGCCGATCGCTTTTTTCGGTACGAAGCCAACAGCCGCCACGCCAATCAACAGTTGCGGACCAAATACCAGGAAACCTAATGCAAAGAGAGAAGCCAGATAGATATATTGGTTGCTGGCGTGTTGATACACACCAAGCGTGGCGATAATCAGCGCCAGTGCAACACACGCCACCAGGCCACGGCGCCCGTTCGCCAGGTCAGAGAGCCAGCCCCACAGCAGCGTGCCAACCAGAGCACCGGCTTCAAACAGCGTAAAGCCCTGAATCGCCACCGATTTAGAAAGTTTCAGTTCCTGAAAAGCGTACACGGTTGACCACTGGTCGATACCAATGCGTACCACGTACAGGAAGATGTTGGCGAAGCACAGCAGCCAGATCACTTTGTTTTTCAAAACATATTCGACAAAGATCTGCCACTTGGTCATGTCGGTGGATTCCGTCTCTTTGTCCTCTTCGCTGATCTCTTCACCGAATAGTTCTTCAGCTTTGCCAAGACCATACGCTTCAGGGGAGTCGCTGCCGTAACGCAGACCGATAAAACCGACAATCAACGCGATAATCGACGGGAAGATAAACATGCCGATCACGTGACCGTCGAACAGGTAATTTGCGCCGAATAGCGCCACACCCGCCGCCCCCGCGCCGCCGAGGTTGTGGGAAATGTTCCAGAAACCGAGGAAGGTCCCGCGCTTACGACGCGGCGTCCATTTGGTAATCGTGGAGTAACTGCACGAACCGCCGGTACTCTGGAAAAAGCCGCTTAAGGCGTAGAAGGCAATCATCAGGAACAGGCTAACCGAGCCGCTGCCCATGCTGGCGCTGAAGCCCAGCATACAAATAGCAGACAGGATCAGCATGAACGGCAGGAATTGTTTGGTATTTTTGCCGTCGGCGTAGTAGGAAACCAGCGTTTTACCCACGCCGTAAGTGATGGAGAAGCCCAGGCCAATCATCCCCAGCTGCGTCATGCTCAACCCGTAGGTCGAGATCATGTCATTCTGTGCGATGTTGAAGTTCTTGCGAATCAGGTACATCGTCAGGTAGCCAATAAAGACCACCAGATAGGATTGCATGAACGGTTTGAACCACATTTTGCGCCGCACTTCGAGCGGAAGATCCAGGGTCGGCTTGCGAACCTGGTTTAAGAAAGCCAGCATGGGTTACTCCTGATTTCCCTTCATACTTCAGGCCGCAGGTGCCTTAGCTGCTCGCGCTCCTGCAACTTGAATTATTTGGGGAAAGAATTAACGAATGATGGCATTGTAAAAACCTGCAGCAAATCAGGCTTGAGATAGCGTCCAGGCAAAACCAGGAAAATTTCTTAGTTTTGCCGGATATGAGGTAGAAAAGTGAGATGCATCACGCTTCGCGTGGAGCCTGGGCGTTCAAAAAGGGCAGTAACAACAGTGCCGAGACCCCGGCGGCAATGGCGATAACCACGAAAAACCACTCCAGTGCCAGGTATCCAGCACTTTCGCCAGCGGCCAACCGGCAAGCGACGCCCCCAGATAAGCAAACAAGCCGACAAACCCCGTCGCCGCACCTGCCGCCTCTTTGTGGGAACACTCTGCCGCTGCCATACCGATTAACATCTGCGGGCCAAAGACAAAAAACCAATGGTGAAGAAGCAGGTTGCCTGCATCACGTAGCTGGCAAATGGCATCAACCACAGCGAGCCGACGGAAAGCAAAATCCCCGCAGCAAAAATCAAATTCATCGGCCCACGGTTGCCGTTAAACAGTTTGTCCGAGCCCCAACCTGCAACCAGCGCACCGATAAACCCACCCAGTTCAAACATCGTTACTGCCGTATTCGCCGTGACCAGATCGACGCCCAGCGTCTCGGACATATACAGGTTGCCCCAGTCATTGATCGCCGCACGAACCACATAGACCAGCACATAACAGAACGAAAGCAGCCAGATATACGGATTCAGCAACACATATTTGGTGAGGATCTCTTTACGCGTCAGCCCCGCCCCTTCTTGTTGTTGGGCGATTTCCAGCGCATCGTGCCGCCATTCTCCGACCGCCGGTAAACCTAACGCCTGCGGGCGATCGCGCAGCCGCCAACAAAGAAAAATCCCCACGACTATCGCCATACAACCGGCAATCATCATCCCGGCACGCCAGCCATAATGCACTGCAGCAGCGGCCATCACGATGGGGATCAATGCGCCGCCGACGTTATGCGCCGTATTCCATAGCGCCCACCAACCGCCGCGCTCGGTACGAGAATACCAGGCAGTCAACAGACGCGCACAAACCGGCGAACCCCAGCCCTGGAAAAAGGCGTTCAGCACCCACAGCACGGCAAACGCCCACAACGAGGTGGAGAAGCCAAACAGAATGTTGATGATGCCAGTGGCGATAAGCCCAATCCCCATAAAATAACGGGCATTAGAGCGGTCACTGACAATGCCGGAGACAAATTTCGATACGCCGTAGGTAATGTAAAACAGCGTTGCTAACAGGCCGATGTCGCTACGACTGAGCACGCCGTTGGCAAGGATTTCTGGTACGGCGGCGTTAAAACTTTTACGCGTGAAGTAAAACAGCGCATAGCCCAGCCAGATGGTCAGCAAAATATGCCGACGCCAGTAGCGGTAGCGAGCATCAATTTCACTTTTATCGCTGATCAGCGGTGCGTCGGCAGGCGCTTTCAGAAACGGCAACATCATCAAGCCTTAAACATAACGTTGAGGTAGAGAGACACTGACACGCGTGCCGTGCAGGCAGGAGATGGTCAAGGTGCCGCCCAGCGCGGTGACGCGCTCGCGCATTCCGGTGAGGCCAAAACCTTGCTGCCCGGAACCTGGCGGCAGACCACTACCATCGTCTTCAATCACCAGCATTAAACGCTCATCCTGCTGCCAGCCTTGCAGGATAACCGCACTGGCATCTGCATGTTTCACAATGTTGTTCAGCCCCTCCTGACAGATACGAAATAGGGTTACGCGCTGGTTCTCACTTAGCGCTGATTCATCTATCCGCCATTCGAGATGACTGACAATGCCGCGCCCTTCCAGCTCCATTTCCCGCATCAATGAACGGATGGCCTGCTCCAGGGTCAGATCATCCAACTGGCGCGGACGTAACCGCCCTAACAAGCGGCGAACCGCGTCGTAAACGCCCAGCGACAGTTGTTCGATGAGCTGTCCGCTCTGTTTCACACTGGCGTTATCCGCCGCCAGCCGCTGGACAATGCCAGCCTGAGTACGAATGGCAGTGATGGTCTGGCCGATATCATCGTGCAGTTCACGCGCTACGTCGCGACGCACACTCTCTTCGGTTTCAAGCAACCGCTCGGCAAGATGTTGATTACGCGCCAGTTCCTTTTGCAGCGACTGGTTAAGTTCACGCAACCGCTGGATGCCTGCGCCCAGTAACAGGCCAGTGAGGCTTTGCACCAGCAGCGAAAGCAATAAATCGACCGGATGATCGCGCCAGGTTTGACTGGCGATCAGCGCGATGGCGTTCATCAGCGTCGCAATCAGCGCCCCTTGCCAGCCATAGTGCCAGGCCAGGGCGATAATCGGCAGCGCCAGACAAAACGGGGTAAAGCGCGAAAGTTCGTTCGGCAGCCCCAGTTGCAACCACAGGCTGATAACAAACAACAGCAAATACCAGACCAGATGCCGCCCACGCCAGTTGATCGGCTGGGAAACCAGCGATGGCCCCAGCGGCAGCCAGGTGTTATTCGCCAGATAGTGCCAGAACACCAGGCAAATGGGGGCCAGCGTCAGGCCGCCGGTTAAGGTCATCAGTAGGGCGTTCCAGGGCTCGTTTCCGTACCCATGCCAAAGCCAGGGTGACGACTGTAATAACGCCGCCGCCGTCAGTGCCGCGCCCTGTAACAGCAACGTGCGCCAGTCGCGCTGGTGGCGATAACGGGAAATCAACGCCACAGGAAGTAACGTCAGCAAACTACCGATCATCAATAACGGTTCATGCGTTAACCCAACCGCCTGCGTCAGCCAGTAAATCAGCAGCCATTCTGCGCCCATCAGCACCAGCCAGTATCTGCGCGGGCATTGCAACATCAGCCCCAGTCGCAGACCGAACGGAAACAGCAATACCGCCAGATCCGGTCGTTCAACCAGGTGCAGGCTGATACTCCACAGGCAAAACCATGCGGCAGAGAAGATAAAAAAGCAGGAAACTACAGTATTTAAGCGGGAGAAAAATGTCTTCATCACCAGCCATCAAACATGCGGCGCGCCAGTTCAACGTCGTTGCTGACGCCCAGTTTTTCCATCAGATTGGCACGATGTACATGCACAGTTTTTGGCGACAACCCCAGTTCGGCGGCAATCTCTTTCACCGCCATCCCTTGCGCCAGTTTTTCTGCCACCTGGCGTTCACGTTTGGTTAGCGGGTCCTGACGACCAGATGCCAGTTTAATAGCGATATCCGGCGTCAGATAACAGCCGCCAGTTGCAACCGTATGCACGGCAGCGATCAGCTCGTCCGGGCTACAGCGTTTAGAGAGAAAGCCGCGCGCCCCCGCGTTAAGCGCCTGTTCAACCAGCGCCGGACTGTCGTGAACGGAGAGCATAATTGTCGCCATACCTTTCGGTAGCTGGCTTAACAGCTCCAGCCCAGAAATATCCGGCATTGAGATATCGCAAATACACACCTGAACACCGCGCCCAGGCAAGCCAGTCAGCGCCTCACGCCCGGAACCAAACTCGGCAACTACCTGCAAATCAGGTTCCAGCCCCAGCAGCTGCGCAAAGCCGGAGCGGACGATAAGGTGATCGTCTATAAGGGCAACGGTTATCATGGTCTTGTCCTGGCGGGTAAAAAAAAACGCGCTTACCTTAACGATAAGCGCGCCGCTGTTCAAGCCTTGAGCGGTTACTGAAAAAATACGGCTATCTTGTTAAACATTGTCGGGTCAGACTGATTACGCTGCACTTTCACCACATCCTCCAGTTTGTCGATTTGGCTTATCATTTGTTCCAGTCGCTGGTCGTCATTGACCAGGAGCCAAATGTGGCTTTTATCACTGTTCTGAATCGGCAGACAAAGAATGCCTTCGACGTTAAAAGCGCGACGGGCAAAAAGCCCACAAACGTGGGTCATTACGCCCGGATGGTTGCGAACGGTGAGTTCCAGAATCACGTTGTCATGAGTTGTGTTTTGCATGGCTTATTCCCCCACCATTTCAGTATTTGCCGCGCCTGGCGGCACCATTGGGTACACTTTTTCTTCGGCATCAATGCGTACGTGGATCAGCGCCGGACCAGGGCGATTGATAATTTCCTGTAATGCCGCCTGCGGATCGGTTTCATTATTCAAATCGCAGGTTTCGAGGCCGAACCCGGCAGCGATTTGCATAAAGTTGATTTTTCCCGGATAGGTAGCGGCAAAAACCCCCTGCTTGTAGAACAGACTCTGTTGCTGATGCACCAGTCCCAGTGCTTCGTTATTCATCAGGATGATTTTGACATCCAGCTGGTTTTCACTGGCGGTCGCCATCTCCTGAATATTCATCATCAGGCTACCGTCGCCGGAAAAACACAACACTTTGCGATCCGGGTTAGCCAGCGCCGCACCTATCGCTGCGGGTAAACCGAAGCCCATCGTTCCCAGCCCACCAGAAGTCAGCCACTGACGTGGTCGATTGAGCGGATAAGCCTGCGCTGTCCACATCTGATGCTGACCCACGTCGGTGGTGATAATCGCGTTGTCATCGACACAGGCGGCAACGGCATTAATCAGCCCGTAATGTGTTAATGGATCGCACGCTTTCGGAATAGGACACGGGAACTCGCGCTGCAAATCCGCCACCAGTTGGTGCCACTCTGTACGCGGCTGGGCTTCCACCTGCGGGATCAGCTGCGCCAGCACATCATCAACATCCGCCTGAATCGCCACGTGCGGTTGCTTAACTTTACCCAGCTCCGCGCGGTCGATATCCACATGAATAATTTTGGCATTCGGGCAGAACTCTTCAGTTTTGCCAATTGCCCGGTCATCAAAACGCGCACCGAGAACAATCAGCAGGTCCGCCTCCTGCAAGATATAGTTGGTGCTGCGCACGCCGTGCATCCCCAGCATGCCCAGCGACAGCGGATGTGCTTTTGGCAACATGCCCAGCGCCATTAAGGTCATGGTGGTGGGCAGCTGCGCTTTCTCAGCCAGTTCACGCACCCGCGCGGGCGCGTTAATGACACCGCCCCCCAGATAAAGCACCGGGCGTTTGGCGGCGTTAATCATTGCCGCAGCGTCACGAATGCTTTCTTCGCTAAAGGCGGGCGCGGCGGCTTTTTCTGCCGCCGCGGGCTGTTCTTCAATTTCAAAAACCGCCGTTTGTACATCCTTAGGAATGTCTATCCACACCGGGCCAGGGCGGCCTGATTGCGCAATGCGGAAGGCATCGCTCATGACCTGCGGGAGTTCTTCGATATGTCTGACCAGATAGTTGTGTTTGGTGATGGGGATAGAGATGCCGTAGGTGTCCACTTCCTGGAAGGCGTCGGTGCCGATCATCGAGGCGGGAACCTGGCCGGTGATGCAAATCAGCGGAATGGAGTCCAGCCGCGCATCGGCAATGGCAGTCACCAGGTTAGTCGCACCCGGCCCGCTACAGGCCATACAGACCGCCGGTTTGCCGTCGGTACGCGCCATTCCCTGGGCGATAAAGCCCGCGCCCTGTTCATGACGGGCCAGAATATGGCGGATTTGCGTGCTTTGGCTTAAGGCGTCGTAAACAGGGAGAATCGAACCGCCCGGAATCCCCGTCACAATCTTAATGCCCTGCTGTTCCAGGAAATGAACGATAAATTCTGCGCCGGTAAAGCGCTTACGTGTCGATGTTGTGCCCGAACTTGCCATGCTCCAGTCCTTTTCTTCTGGGCCGACTTTCCGGGAGGTGTTTAAACGAAAAAACCCGCCCGGTTTGCGCCGGCGGGGTTTTGGAATCGTGTGTTGTTCCAGTCCCTACGGCGCATTGCCGACGACCACCACCACACGCACGACGACCACTGCGGCGGATGGCGCAGTTGGTAGTAGTTTCGCGTTGAGCATGGAAGTAATCATTGGGGACCTTGTTGGTTTTGTGTTTAACAATATTTATACAAGCACAGCTTTACAGGGGAGACAATGGAAAATTTTTCATCAAGGAATAATTGGGGAGTCGATCACGTTTTGTACTGAAACGCAGGTAACAAAAAACCCCGCCGGAGCGAGGTTTTGTCAGTCGCCCGCGGCTGGTAACCGCAAAGCACACTGTGTTATGTCAACACTGAAAGTATACGTGTTCCGCGCAGAACGCGCAATTTCGGCACGAATTTTGACTTATTTAGCGCATAATTGAGTATCGATCACAGTTTTGATTTTGTCTAATTTTTACTGTTTATTTATACAGTATAATTCTATAATATCACTGTACGCAATGTGTTATGCGGGGCCGCATCGTTACCCGGCGCACTAAGTCCTGGCTGAAACGGGTGGTGCCGTCAGCGCCTTAACCCCGCGTGAGCACACTGTGTTATGTCAACAAGCACAACGTTTCTTCTTAAGAAGCTGCGTGCGCAACAGCTGGCAACAGGCAGCGGAAAGGTACGTCAGCTGGCAGTGCTCCTGAACCACAGGAGACGCGTATGAGCCTGGTGGATATTGCCATTCTTATCCTCAAACTCATTGTTGCTGCACTGCAACTGCTTGATGCTGTTCTGAAATACCTGAAGTGATTCAGATTCAAGCCGCACTAAAGGGGAGCGGGAAACCGCTCCCCTTTCATATTCTGCTGGCAGATTGGTGTCGTATGCGATGCTGACGCATCTTATCCGGCCCACAGTATTTATTTAAGCCAAAGTCCTTCCGGCAACATTTATTGCCGCTGTTGTTTATATTTTCTGCCGTTTTGTTATTCATCATTCCGTATATATATCTGGCTAACATTTATCAATGTGATAGATTCCTCTCCTGCATTTATTCGAATGCGTAGTAACTTATTCTAAATATATTTTTAAAAGCGTCCGTGATAATGAAAAGGCATAGAAACGTCAATTTATTATTGATGTTGGTATTACTCGTGGCCGTCGGTCAGATGGCACAAACTATTTATATTCCTGCTATTGCCGATATGGCACAAGATCTCAACGTCCGTGAAGGGGCGGTGCAGAGCGTAATGGGCGCTTATCTGCTGACCTACGGTATCTCACAACTATTTTATGGCCCAATTTCCGACAGAGTGGGACGCCGCCCGGTGATCCTCGTCGGAATGTCCATTTTTATGTTGGCGACACTGGTGGCAGTCACCACTTCCAGCCTGACGGTGTTAATTGCCGCCAGTGCGATTCAGGGGATGGGGACCGGGGTCGGCGGCGTAATGGCGCGTACATTGCCGCGTGATTTATATGAACGGACACAGCTTCGTCACGCTAATAGCATGTTAAATATGGGGATTCTCGTAAGTCCGTTGCTCGCACCACTCATTGGCGGCCTGCTGAATACCCTGTGGAGCTGGCGGGCCTGTTATCTGTTTTTACTGGTGCTTTGTGCCAGTGTGACGTTCAGCATGGCGCGCTGGATGCCGGAAACACGCCCTGTCGATGCGCCGCGTACGCGCCTGCTCACCAGTTATAAAACACTCTTTGGCAATGGCAGCTTTAACTGCTATTTGCTGATGTTAATTGGTGGTCTGGCAGGGATTGCCGCTTTCGAAGCCTGTTCCGGTGTGTTGATGGGTGCAGTGTTAGGGTTAAGCAGTATGACAGTCAGTATTTTGTTTATTCTGCCAATTCCAGCGGCATTCTTCGGCGCATGGTTTGCTGGTCGACCGAATAAACGCTTCTCTACGTTAATGTGGCAGTCGGTTATCTGCTGCCTGTTGGCAGGAATGATGATGTGGATCCCCGGCTGGTTTAGCGTGATGAATGTCTGGACGTTGCTCGTTCCCGCCGCGCTGTTCTTTTTCGGTGCCGGGATGCTGTTTCCGCTCGCAACCAGTGGCGCAATGGAGCCATTCCCCTTCCTGGCTGGCACGGCTGGTGCGCTGGTCGGCGGCCTGCAAAACATTGGTTCCGGCGTGCTGGCGTCGCTCTCCGCGATGCTGCCGCAAACCGGTCAGAGCAGCCTGGGGTTGTTGATGACCTTAATGGGATTGTTGATCGTGCTGTGCTGGCTACCGCTGGCGACGCGGATGTCGCATCAGGGGCAGCCTGTTTAAGCTCACGTCACCGCAGCATCGTCATCAACTCCATGGGAGAACGATGCTGCTTTATCAGGTCACGCATCACCCGCATGTGCGGCGCAGAGTGGGAATAAAAAGCTTGATAGCCAACACAAAGCACGTTGCCAGGAGAATCCTCCTGGGAATGCCGGCACAAGCGATGCCAGTCGCACACCTGACACTCCCGCCGAAGTTGTACGTTTTCGCTCCCGCACCATTTTTGCAGCGTGGCGTCAAAAAGTTCGACTGATATACGACCAATATCTGCACGCACCCAATGCTCGAACAGAGCGATTAAAAATTGCCCCCACAGTTCAGCCGTCACCGAAGAAGCTGTCAGCTCGCCCCGGTCATCAAATTCTATATGGGGAATAATTTGCACGGAGCGAAGACCCCGCTGTTTGAAATTCTGATAAAAATCGGCAGGTTGTAGCGCATCTTTATACTCTACAACCAGTTTATGCCTGTCCTCTTCAGCATTTACAACCTGACTTCCTGTCATGCGACTCTCTCAATCAATACGATTAGTTGATGTATATGCGTTACAGCAAACAGTATTGCAAGAGATAACACCGCGAGGGAGATCATAAATTTGTCACGGATTACGTTAAATTGAGAAAAATCACTATTAGTCACATCCATTAAATTACGATTACGGGTATAGCGCCAAAGTATTAATGCCACAATGGCGAGGATGCCAATAGAAATCCAGAACAACGCGCCGGCCTGATGCCAGTTGTGTTTAATTGCCAGCGCCATCAGCGCGCCATAGCCCAGCATGGTGCGAAACCACGCCAACGATGTCCGTTCTGGCTGAAGTCCGGGATCAGCAATGCGTCTGGCTTTGCGACTATCCGGCATACAGCACCAGCCCCATGACTATTACCGCTACGATCATCAATATTAAACTGATGATTAATAAGCTGTTGGTATAGGGTAAGTCCTCTTTCAGACGCATCGCTTTTTCATTGCGTAACCAGCGCAGATAGCCATACATCGCTAATCCGCCGGAAAACAGGCACAACAATAACGCCAGCAGCTCACGAATGACGGGCGTGGCGAAGTCTGGCGCAAGTTGATCCAACCCGACGCCCGCCGCCAGAAATCCCAACGCGGTACGGATCCATGCCAGAAATGTACGTTCATTAGCCAACGAAAAGCGGTAATCAGGCGCTTCTCCAAGGCGAGAAATTTTCATTGTTGCTCCTTTGCACTTTCACTAACGCTCTGCCTTTAGCGGTTATTTTTAAGAATTTTCGTCCACCCGTTTCCTGATATGCTTTTGCCATCCACTACAAGGAGGTCTGATGGGTATCATAGCGCAAAATAAAAGCAGTTCACTGGGCATGCTGTTCGGTGCTATCGCTTTATTGATGGGTATTATCCACTTTTCATTCGGCCCTTTTGCCGCGCCACCACCAACGCTGGAAAGCATCGTGGCAGACAAAACGGCTGAAATTAAAAGAGGTCTTCTCGCCGGAATAAAAGGTGAAAAAATTACTACGGTAGAGAAAAAAGAGACGGTTGATGTCGATAAAATCCTCGATCAAGGCGGTATCGCACTGGCCATTGCCGCGCTACTCTGCGCATTTGTTGGCGGTATGCGTAAGGAAAATCGCTGGGGCATTCGAGGCGCATTGGTATTTGGCGGCGGGACGCTGGCTTTCCATACCTTGCTTTTTGGTATCGGCATCGTGTGCAGCATTTTGCTGATATTCCTTATCTTTTCCTTCCTGACCGGCGGTTCACTGGTTTAAGCAACGCGGTAATGTTCAGAAATGCATTGTGAATACCTGGTGGAGTACCATTGACGGTAACTCCACCCAAAAAGGAGTTAGCCGATACTCCAGAAAAGCACCGCCAGTAACTGCGGTGTGATAATGCGCAGGAACATGACTAACGGATACACCGTGGCGTAAGAGAGCGCTGCCGCACCACTGGTAGGATGAAGATTATTGGCAAACGCCAGCGCCGGAGGATCGGTCATTGAGCCCGCGAGCATCCCGCACATCGTGAGATAATTCATTTTGACTAACATCCGCGCCAGAATGCCGGCCGTGATCAGCGGAATTGCAGTAATCAATGCGCCATAGCCTATCCAGCTTAACCCTTCGCCATCCACCAGTGTATGGATAAAATCGCCGCCGGATTTCAGGCCAACTACCGAGAGAAACAGTACGATACCCAGTTCGCGCAGCGCCAGGTTGGCACTTGGCGGCATAAACCAGTAAAGCTTACCAATGCTGCCGATACGCCCGAGGATCAGCGCCATAATCAGCGGACCACCCGCCAGCCCCAACTTCAACGCAGCCGGGAATCCAGGCACAAACACCGGAATGGAGCCCAACAATACGCCAAGCCCAATACCAATAAACACCGGTAACATTTGTACCTGTTGCAATTTTTGCTGCGCATTACCTAATACATTAGCAACGGCATCAATCGCGGACGGGCGTCCAACCAGGTTGAGAATATCGCCAAATTGCAGGCTAATATCGCTACTTGCAACTAATTCAACGCCAGCACGGTTCAGGCGCGAAATAACGACGTCATAGCGCTCCTTAAAGTGCAGGTCGCGAATACGTTTACCAAGCACATTCTCATTGGTGACCACCACGCGTTCGACACGCAGATCGGTGCCTTTCGTCGACAGCGAGGTATCCACTTCCTGACCAATCACCAATTGCGCATTATGTAAATCCGCAGGCTGTCCCACCAGATGAAGCAAATCGCCCAACTGAATAATGGTTTCCGGAGAAGGTACTTTGAGGGTTTCCTCTCGTTTCAATCGCGAGCAGATAACTTTATCGCCATTGAGAATCGGTACATCTTTAATCGCTAAATTATGTAAGTTAGGGTTATCAACACGGATGTTAATGGTCCTGATCAGCACGCTACCGTTAGTCCGCGTGGACTCGTGTTGCAACGCCTCAGTCTCAACATTGACGCGGAAAATAACCCGCAGCATCCACATAGTGAACAAAATGCCGCAAATCCCAAATGGATACGCCATCGCATAGCTCATCCCCATTTGATCGACCATCTCCATCGGTGTCCCCAGGTCACGCAAGATCTGCTGCCCTGCCCCCAGCGCAGGCGTATTGGTGACCGCGCCGGAGAAAATCCCCAGTACCACGGGAAGTGGAATATCGAAAAGTTTATGCAGGATGGCGGTGACCAGACCACCGAGGATGACAACCAAAACAGCAAACAAATTGAGGCGTAATCCGGAGACACGCAACGAGGCAAAGAAGCCCGGCCCCACCTGAATACCGATAGTATAAACGAACAGGATCAGACCAAATTCCTGGATAACATGCAGCATGTCGCTGCTTAATGTCATCCCCGCCTGTGAAACAAAATGGCCGACGATGATCCCACCGAACAGCACGCCGCCAATGCCCAATCCAACACCGCGAAACTTGACGTTGCCGATAAACAACCCGACGACCGCCACCAAAGCCAGAATACTGACCGTTAATGCTATATCACTCATCGTCCATTTCTCTTGAAATAACATTTTAATTGCTATGGATTATGGCTGAATCGGTGAAGCAGATTTGCCTTATGGCGCACATTATCACGGTAAAGAAAGTGCCGGAACATCTTAAATTGGCGAAAATTAAAACATTGTTGAAGATTGCAGGCAAAAAAAGCCCCACCAAACTGGCGGGGGCAAAGAGAATAGCTAATTAGCTATTTAACGCGGGACGTTCGCTGATAGCGATACGCTGCGCTGCGATGGGTTCAGGCTCATTACGAATTAAATCAATATGCAGTAAACCATTAACGAAGGTTGCGCCAGAGACTTCCATATTTTCAGCCAGTGTAAAGCTCAGGCTAAACGGCTGATTCATAAGCCCTTGGTGCAGCCATTTCTTCTCTTCTTTTGGCTGCTCCGGCGTGCCTTTTACGCTCAGGCGCGTTCCTTCCAGTTGAATCTCTAAATCTTCCTGACGAAAACCTGCCAGCGCAAGGGTAATGCGGTAGTGGTTATCGTCGCTTTTCTCAATGTTGTACGGCGGGAAGCTCTGGCCTTCACCGGCGTTTTGCAGTGCGTTGGCCAGTTTGTCAAAACCGATCCATTGACGCATCAGTGGGGATAAATCGAAGTTACGCATAGTCATTTCTCCTTCTAAGAAGCGAGTAAGTACCTGCAAATCCGAAGATTCGCATATGCTCCCTGACGGCGAGCATCAAATGTCAGGCCGCGCACTGCGGCCTTAGGGAATTAGTTGATTTCGATACGGCGCGGTTTTTTCGCTTCCGGAATCACGCGTTCGAGATCGATATACAGCAGACCGTTCACCAGGTTAGCGCCACGAACATGAATGTTCTCAGCTAACTGGAATTTACGTTCAAAGTTGCGTTCAGCGATGCCCTGGTACAGATAGGTGCGCTCTTTTTGTTCGTCGGCGTGAGCACCTTTCACCACCAGCAGATTGTCCTGGGCGGTAATTTCCAGTTCACTTTCGGCAAAGCCAGCCACCGCGATAGCAATGCGGTAATGGTTTTCGTCTACCAGTTCAACATTGTACGGAGGGTAGCCGCCATTACTCTGGCTCTGGTTGTTTTCTAAGTGGTTAAACAAACGATCAAATCCAATAGCAGAACGGTAAAGCGGGGATAAATCAAAGTTACGCATAATTAATAGCTCCTGAAATCAGCGAGAATGTAAGACCTTCCACAATGGACAGGTCGGATAGCCAGAACACCCATCAGGCGTGTTCTCATTGGCTACGGTATAAAAATGGGTCTGGATATGCACTTTTCAAGTCTTTTTCGACGGACTTTTTTTTTGCAGTTTGTGGTCTATTGCATAGACTGGGGGGCAGCACGAAACGTTAAAGTGCGATAGCCGCCACAGTGCGACGTAATGATGATGTTATTTTCAGCAAGGGATCGCTATAACACATCATGCCAACACCCACGATCAACAGATGAATTTATTATGATAAGAAATGTGTTGTTAGCGTTCATGATATGCAGCGGAATGGCATTACTCGGAGGATGCTCCAGCGTAATGTCCCATACCGGGGGGAAGGAGGGAACGTATCCCGGCACCCGCGCCAGTGCCACCATGATTGGTGATGACACAACAAACTGGGGAACCAAATCGCTGGCAATTCTCGATATGCCATTTACCGCAGTCATGGATACGCTACTTCTGCCATGGGATGCGTTCCGCAAAGACAGTTCAGTGCGCTCGCGCGTGGAAAAAAGCGAAGCCGACGCGCAAGCCATCAATGCCGTCATTCCACCAGCCAGAATGCCCGTGAACTGATTTAGCGGCCAGTTTTGGTTATCCACAACTGGCCGGCTTCCATCCACGCCAGCCATTGACCATCCGGCGAGAAGACCACCGCGTCCGCCGAAGGTGGGTTGGCGTGATTTTCGGTTAAATACTCAACTTCACCGCTTTGCGCGTGTACGCAGGCAATACGGTTATCCAGCACAACGCCCAGCCATTCTCCCGATGGATGCCAGTTGAATGCTGACGGAATATCCGTTTTGTTATGGGTTAACTGGCGCGGTTCGCCGCCCTGTGGCGAGATAAGCCACAGTTGCACAATGCCGTTATCATCACGCATTAAAAACGCGATTTGCGTTCCTTGCGGGTTACACCGCACCCAGTGGCGCGGGACGTTGACTAACCCCGGATAAGCCCGATGGTGGGTAAAGGTTAAACGTCGCTGCACGACGCCACGCGGTGGCGCGGGCAGAGTTGATTCCGTTCCGCTTAACGGCGCGTCGCCCGGCAATTTCCAGCCGTTTTCATCTTGCGGCAATTCAACAATATACAGCTCCGGCACTTTCTCGCCCTTTTGCGAAAGCGTATCGCCAATAAACGCCAGAGCGTGGTTTCCTACCCATCCTTCTTCATAAGCACGATTGATTTCATCGCTGCCCGGCTGCGGCGTGGGCGTTGTTTTACTCACCAGCACGCACCAGTGGCTACCGCTGTATTCACGCGGATGCTGCTTTTGCACATTGACCGGACCAAACGGCGCTGCCACCCCGACGTTTCGCAAATCCAGCGCTGGATCGCGTTCATGCAGCACGTGGTCGTTATAGGTAAAACTCACCCTTTCACCGTTTGGGCTAAAGACATGTACATGACTGCCGCCGCGTAACGCCCCTGGAGTGTACGGAACGGTAATATCCATTGCATCGAGATTGCTCATCTTGCCGCCTTCAACAACCACGCCGCGTCGATGATGGAAATCGTAATGCCATGTTTCATCAGGATTTTCAGGGCCGTGGATGAAGACATACTTCTCTGACTTCGGATGAACGGTCACCACGCCGACGTGCGCGCCCTGTGACGCGCGGTAGATAACCTCGACCTCGCCGGTATGGATATTCACACGCTCAATGGTCTCACCGGTAAACGACGCGCCAGAAGGACGCACGTCAAACACCAGCCACTGGCTGTCGGGCGTCCAGGTATTGGTATTGGTGAGCAGGTGATTACGGGGAGCAAAGGTTATCTGTTTCATGGCGCGGTCCTGATACAAAACGGTTCCCGCCATCATACTTCACAAGGACTTCACTTTCAGACATTAGTCTTTTGCCATCGTGATGAATGTGAGTGAAAAGATGGAACATTTTGACGTGGCGATTATTGGCCTCGGCCCGGCAGGGTCGGCGTTGGCGCGAAAGTTAGCAGGCAAAATGCAGGTGATCGCGCTGGATAAAAAGCACCAGCATGGTACTGAAGGTTTCAGCAAACCTTGTGGCGGTCTGCTGGCACCGGACGCGCAGCGTTCTTTTATTCGCGATGGACTGACGCTTCCTGTCGATGTGATCGCCAACCCGCAGATTTTCAGCGTCAAAACCGTCGACGTCGCCGCATCGCTCACGCGTAACTACCAGCGAAGCTATATCAATATTAATCGCCATGCTTTCGACTTGTGGATGAAATCGCTGATCCCCGCCAGTGTTGAGGTTTATCACGATAGCCTGTGTCGAAAAATCTGGCGTGAGGATGATAAATGGCATGTCATTTTTCGTGCAGACGGCTGGGAGCAGCATATTACCGCCCGCTTTCTGGTCGGTGCCGATGGTGCCAACTCGATGGTACGGCGACATCTCTACCCGGACCATCAAATTCGTAAATATGTCGCTATCCAGCAGTGGTTCGCAGAGAAACATCCGGTGCCGTTCTACTCCTGCATCTTTGATAATGCGATAACTGACTGTTACTCATGGAGTATTAGCAAAGATGGTTATTTTATCTTTGGCGGCGCCTATCCGATGAAAGATGGCCAGGCGCGTTTCACAGCACTGAAAGAGAAAATGAGCGCCTTTCAGTTCCAGTTTGGTAAGGCGGTGAAAAGCGAGAAATGTACCGTGTTGTTTCCCTCACGCTGGCAGGATTTTGTCTGCGGTAAGGACAATGCCTTTCTGATTGGTGAAGCGGCGGGATTTATCAGCGCCAGCTCGCTGGAGGGAATTAGCTATGCGCTGGATAGTGCAGAGATTCTGCGTTCGGTGTTACTGAAGCAGCCGGAGAAGAGCAACGCCGCCTACTGGCGCGCCACCCGCAAACTGCGTTTAAAACTCTTCGGCAAGATAGTAAAAAGCCGATGCCTGACCGCACCGGCTTTAAGAAAGTGGATTATGCGCAGTGGTATGGCGCATATTCCACAGTTGAAAGATTAGCCAACGCGCTTCACATCGCCCACCAGCAGGATGTAAGAGAGCGCGCCAATCAACGCGACGGCGGAGATATAAACCAGTGCAGGTGCGAAACCGTAACCCTGCGCCAGGTACCCCACCACCAGCGGAACGGTGATGCCGCCCAGACCACCAGCGAAGTTAAACACGCCGCCGGTTAAACCAATCAGGCGCATCGGTGCCAGAGAAGAAACCAGCGACCAGGTAATCGAAGCAAAACCGTTGCCAAAGAATGCCAGCGCCATCAGGCACATAATCATCATCGGATCGTTGGTGTAGTTAGCGCCCATAATGCAGGTGGAGATCAGCAAGCCGCAGATAATCGGCGTTTTACGCGCAAAGCCCAGTGAAAAGCCCTTACGTACCAGCAGATCCGCGACCCAGCCAGAGAGCAGGACGCCGACAAATGCCGCAAGGAATGGCACCGTGGTCATAAAGCCTGCTTTCAGCGCGGTGATTCCTTTTTCCTGGGTTAAATAGTTCGGGAACCAGGTTAAGAAAAACCACAGTGTAGAAGCCACCGCAAATTGCCCAAGATAGACGCCGATCAGTTTACGGTGGAACACCAGTTTCCAGTCTTTGGCTGTTAACGGCTGACGTGCCTCTTTTTTCACCGGCGCATCACCATCCACCAGACCGCCGCCATCACGAATGTAATCCAGTTCAGCTTTGCTGATACCTTTGGTCAGGCGCGGCGGCTGATAAACCTTAAACCAAATCAGCGACCAGATAATGCCGATACCACCAGTGACAATGAACACCCAGTGCCAGCTCAACATTTCCTGAATCCAGATCAGCAGCGGAGTCAAAAACGCCAGACCGACAAACTGACCAGAAGTATAAAAACCAACGGCGGAAGCGCGTTCATGTTCCGGGAACCAGCTGGTCACCATCCGGTTATTGGTCGGAAAAGCGGGCGCTTCGAAAATACCGGTTATCGCGCGCAGACCAATTAATGACATTAATCCCGTGGCAAAGCCTGGAATAAAGTCGCCACTGACCAACCAAATATCGCAATAAAGTAAGTCACGCGTGAACCTACGCGATCTAAAAACCAACCGCCGGGGATCTGACATAAAGTATAAAGCCAGGCGAAGGCCGAAAATACATAGCCCATTTGCGCTTTCGTAATGCCGAACTCTTCCTGAATATGGGCGGAAGCCACGGCCAGGTTAGCGCGGTCAACATAACAAATGACCACCGTAATAAAGATCATCACCAGCGTCAGATAACGCCGACGCCCCGGCTTTGCTGCATTAACGGGAATATCCATAGCGAGCTGTCTCCAGATTTTGGGCATAGCGAAGCCGCTCACCATGCCCTGTAATGTACAGAGGGTTATATTTTTGTATTGCTGTTTTAGTGCCCGATGAGGGGCTTACGTGGCAGGAATTACCACTCTGCTACGCTGTTATCTTCATGACGCCAGAGCGGATTACGCCAGTCCGGGGCATTTTTACTGAACTCAATAACTTTAGCTTCGTCGATTTCCACGCCTAAGCCCGGTTTCGTTAGCGGTTTAAAGAAGCCGCCAACCATGCTGAAGTCCTCTTTGTTTTTCACAAAGTCGAGTAACTCCGCGCCTTTGTTGTAATGAATGCCCATACTTTGTTCCTGAAGTACGGCGTTATAGGAAACAAAGTCGATATGCAGGCAAGCAGCCAGTGCAATCGGTCCGAGCGGACAGTGCGGCGCAAGGGTCACATCATAAGCTTCCGCCATTCCGGCAATTTTGTAGCATTCGGTAATACCGCCTGCATGGGAGAGATCCGGTTGCAGAATCGAAATACCGCCCGCCTCCAGCACGCGTTTAAAATCGAAGCGTGAGAACATGCGCTCACCCGCCGCCAGTGGAATATGCGTTTGTGCCGCCAGTTTCGGGTAGTATTCGGCTTGTTCCGCCAGCACCGGCTCTTCAATAAACAGCGGGCGATACGGTTCCAGTTCTTTAATCAGCACTTTCGCCATCGGCGCGCTGACGCGACCGTGGAAATCAAGACCAAACTCAATCTGATTGCCAAAAGCTTCACGAATTTGTGCCACGGTGTTGACTGCCGCATCTATCGCGCGGGAGTTATCAATTAGCCCCAGTTCTTCACAACCGTTCAGTTTGAAGGTATCGAAGCCGATTTCGCGTAGCGTTTTAATGCCGTCGATAACATCCGCCGGACGATCGCCACCGACCCAACTGTAGGCTTTGATTTTGTCACGGACCAGGCCGCCCATCAGTTGCCAGACTGGCGCATTCAGCACTTTGCCTTTGATATCCCATAACGCCTGGTCAATCCCGGCAATGGCGCTCATCAGGATCGGACCGCCACGATAAAATCCGGCGCGATACATCACTTGCCATAAATCGTTGATGCGCGATGGATCCTGACCAATCAAATAGTCACCCAGCTCGTGAACTGCCGCTTCAACCGTACGGGCGCGGCCTTCGATCACGGGCTCGCCCCAACCGACCACGCCTTCATCGGTTTCAATTTTCAGGAACATCCAACGGGGAGGTAAACGATACGTGGTAATTTTGGTGATTTTCATTGCACTGCCTCTCGATACGCCTTAACAAATGCTGCTGCCTGCTACGTGGTACGTTCTACGAATTGCCCGGTGCCTGCGCGCCGTGCAATTGGGTTTCTTCACCACGCATATCATTGTGGTTATCGTCATGAGAGAGGCACACGCTGGGGATTATAGAGATATTCCCCAGTCAATTGCGATGTAGCACACTGTCATGTGATTTCCTTTAACCTTCGTGTCGAGCTGGCGATCATGGTAAGCGCCGCCTGCTCTGCCGCATCGCCGTCCTGATGCCGTATCGCATCGAACAGCGCCTTATGTTCCTGGAGCGTTTGCGGCATGTTGGCCTCATCGCCCATCCAGGTTCGTTCAAAAACCGCCCGCTGCAGCGAACTGATCGCGATGCTAAGTTGCTGTAACACCGGGTTATGCACCGATTGCAGTACCGCCTCGTGATAGCGAATATCCGCTTCGTTAAACGCTTCGCGATCCTGATTGTTGGCTATCATCTCGTTCAGCGCCGATTCAATCTGCGCCAGATCGCTGGAAGTCGCGCGCTCCGCCGCCCAGCGGGCAATCGCAGGTTCCACCAGATTTCGTACTTCGCTCATTGCACTGATAAGCCGTGGGTCGTAGTCGTTTTCCAGCACCCATTGCAGTACGTCAGTGTCGAGGTAATTCCACTGGTTACGCGGTGCTACAAACGCCCCGCGATAACGTTTCATTTCAATCAGTCGCTTCGCCATCAGCGAACGGAACACTTCACGGATGATGTTGCGCGAGGTTGCAAACTCCTCACAGAGTTCCGCCTCAGCCGGAAGCGGCGAGCCTGGCACGTATTTGCCGTGAACGATCTGTTTACCCAGCGTAATGACAATGCGATCGGTTTTATTGAGAGTCATGGAGAGTCCTTGTGCTCTGTATGTTCTTCTCTACTTTACCCCGATCGATGCATAACGCGGCAATTTTGTAGTACCAGCGTGATGACATTCGCGTTTGCCGTGCGCGTAATGTAGTACAAACTTATATTGTTGTACTACAATTTAGATCACAAAAAGAACAATGCATAAAAAATGACATGCGCCGGGCAGAAATCTGAAAAGGGGTATCAGGCGCTAAACAGGAGGGAAATAAGAGTATGCTTTCAACGGCTTAGCACTCTTGTTTAAAGGATTAATCATGAAGTTGAATTTTAAAGGATTTTTTAAGGCTGCCGGTTTGTGTTCTTTGGCATTCGCGTTGACCGGATGCATCACCTGGGGATTGGTTTCCAATACCGCAAGCCCTTCACATGCCGAGCAATGGCGGTCAGACACGATTAAGGGTTTATCGCTGGCAGAGGATAGTAATGGTACGAAAGGCTTTGTTTTTGTAGGAGAATCGCTGGACTACCTGTTGACCAACGGCGGCGATGAGGTGGTTAAAATGCTGAACGATCCGGCAATTCATGGCGAAAGAATCACCGTTTCTGAGAACGCGAAATTTATTTTAAGCGGCAGTAATAAGAAATTCTCTGGTGCTATTACGCTCTATTACGACTGGAACAACGAAGAAGATAAGGCACTGGCAACACAATATGGTTTTATTTGTGATACCCGGCGTTGTACCTGGGCACTTGACGGCTTGAAAGGCTCTATCCACCAGAAAAATAAAAAAGCGGATTACTCAAACGTGATGGTTTTCCATCAACCTTTACGGTGGGATTTTATGAGTACAAAGCAACAGATGGCGTCCCGCGCGGCCTCGTTAATGCGCTGCTACCAGTCACTCTTACGCTGGATATAGTAACGTCACCACTCCAGTTCCTGATTTTATGCACTACCAGAAATTGTTAATCGCTGCGGGCAAACGCATTTATGCTGTTTGCCCGCCCACTGATTAATTCAGCACATACTTTTCAATAGCAAACGCCACGCCATCTTCAAGGTTGGATTTGGTGACAAAGTTCGCCACTTCTTTCACCGAAGGAATAGCGTTATCCATTGCCACACCAACACCTGCATATTCAATCATTGCGATGTCGTTTTCCTGATCGCCAATCGCCATAATTTCTTCCGGTTTAATGCCCAACACGTCGGCCAATGATTTCACACCAGTGCCTTTGTTAACGCGTTTATCGAGGATTTCGAGGAAGTACGGCGCACTTTTCAGCACGGTGTATTTCTCTTTCACTTCCTGTGGAATGCGCGCGATGGCCTGGTCGAGGATGGCGGGTTCATCAATCATCATCACTTTCAGGAGCTGTATATTGGGGTCCATTCTTTCCGCTTCGCAGAACACCAGCGGAATGGTGGCAACGAAGGATTCATGCACCGTGTAGTAGCTGATATCACGGTTGGCGGTGTACAGCGTGGTGCGGTCCAGCGCGTGGAAATGAGAACCGACTTCGCGAGAGAGTTTTTCCAGGAAACGATAGTCGTCATAGCTCAATGCTGTTTGCGCCACGGTGCTGCCATCAGCAGCCTTCTGTACCAGCGCGCCGTTGTAAGTAATGCAGTAGTCGCCGGGCTGTTCCATGTGCAGTTCTTTCAGGTAGTTGTGAACGCCTGCATAAGGGCGACCCGTCGTTAGCACGACATTCACGCCACGGGCGCGCGCTGCGGCAATCGCATTTTTAACGGCGGGTGAAATGGTGTGATCGGGCAGCAGAAGGGTGCCATCCATATCGATAGCAATGAGTTTGATAGCCATGAGTTCCCCAGGTAGATTGTTTCCTGACCCATGCTAACGCGATTGCGCTCAAAAATCAGTACAACACCTGAGGAAAACGGGGATGCAACGCGCGTTGCGTGCTCCCCTTTTGCTTAGCGGAAAAGTTTTCCTTTCAGCAATTCCATGCCTGCGGAAAGCAAATCGTTATTGGCTTGCGGCGAAACTTCGCCCTGCGGCGATAGAGCATCAATAATCTTCGGCAATTGTTCCGCCAGCATGTTGGAAGCAGCACTGGTATCAACACCGAGTTTTTGTCCAAGATCGGACACCGCATTTGTGCCGAGCGCCGACTCCAGTTGTTCTCCGCTCACCGGTTGATTACTTTGTTGGTTACTCAACCAGGATGTGAGAATGGCACCTAAGCCGCCACTTTGCAGTTTTTCAAGCAGCACCTGAATGCCGCCCTGCTCCTCAACCCAACTTAAAATCGCCTGATATTTCCCCGCATCGCCTTTCAGAAAGGCACCGACAACTTCATCAAAAAGCCCCATGATAATCACCTGTAAAGCGTTACGTGTTGACTCAAAAAGTATAGTTCTGTGGGATGATAATTGCGGATTGCAGAAATAAAAAGGGCGGAGATAATATCCGCCCTTTTCTTATAGCTTCTTGCCGGATGCGGCGTTAACGCCTTATTCGGCCTACAAAATCATGAAAATTCAATACATTGCATAAGTCTTGTAGGCCTGATAAGCGTAGCGCATCAGGCACGCTCGCATTGTTAACGCCATTAAATATCGATATTCGCCGCTTTCAGGGCGTTCTCTTCAATAAATGCACGACGCGGTTCAACGGCGTCGCCCATCAGCGTGGTGAACAGCTGGTCGGCGGCAATCGCATCTTTAACGGTAACGCGCAGCATACGACGGCTTTCCGGGTCCATGGTGGTTTCCCACAGCTGTTCCGGGTTCATCTCGCCCAGACCTTTATAACGCTGGATGGAAAGGCCGCGACGGGACTCTTTCACCAGCCAGTCCAGCGCCTGCTCGAAGCTGGCTACCGGCTGACGACGCTCACCACGTTCGATAAACGCATCTTCTTCCAGCAAGCCACGCAGTTTCTCACCCAGCGTGCAGATACGACGATATTCGCCGCCAGTGATGAACTCGTGATCCAGCGGGTAGTCAGTATCCACGCCGTGGGTACGCACGCGAACAATCGGCTCGAACAGGTTTTTCTCGGCATTGGTGTGGACATCAAACTTCCACTGGCTGCCGTGTTGCTCTTTGTCGTTCAGTTCGCTGACCAGCGCGTTCACCCAGCGGGTAACGGTCTGCTCATCAGAGAGGTCGGCTTCCGTCAGCGTTGGCTGATAGATAAGCTCTTTCAGCATTGCTTTCGGATAACGACGCTCCATACGCACGATCATTTTCTGCGCCGCATTGTACTCAGACACCAGTTTTTCTAACGCTTCGCCCGCTAAAGCTGGTGCGCTGGCGTTGGTATGTAAGGAAGCACCATCGAGTGCGATGGAGATTTGGTACTGATCCATCGCTTCATCGTCTTTAATGTACTGTTCTTGCTTACCTTTCTTCACTTTGTACAGCGGCGGCTGGGCAATGTAAACGTGACCGCGTTCGATGATTTCCGGCATCTGACGATAGAAGAAGGTCAACAGCAGCGTACGAATGTGCGAACCGTCGACGTCCGCATCGGTCATGATGATGATGCTGTGATAACGCAGTTTGTCCGGGTTGTACTCGTCACGACCAATCCCGCAGCCAAGCGCGGTGATCAGCGTCGCCACTTCCTGGGAAGCCAGCATCTTATCGAAGCGGGCTTTCTCGACGTTGAGGATTTTACCTTTCAACGGCAGAATCGCCTGGTTCTTGCGGTTACGCCCCTGTTTTGCAGAGCCGCCCGCAGAGTCCCCTTCCACAAGGTACAATTCGGAGAGCGCCGGATCGCGTTCCTGACAGTCCGCCAGTTTGCCCGGCAGGCCTGCTAAGTCCAGCGCACCTTTACGACGGGTCATTTCACGAGCGCGACGCGCAGCTTCACGGGCGCGGGCAGCATCGATAATTTTGCCAACCACGATTTTCGCGTCGGTCGGATTTTCCAGCAGGTATTCTGCCAGCAGTTCGTTCATCTGCTGTTCAACCGCCGATTTCACCTCAGAAGAAACCAGTTTGTCTTTGGTCTGGGAGGAGAATTTCGGGTCCGGCACTTTCACGGAGACAACGGCAATCAGGCCTTCACGCGCATCATCGCCAGTGGCGCTGACTTTCGCTTTTTTGCTGTAGCCTTCTTTGTCCATGTAGGCGTTCAGGGTACGGGTCATCGCCGCACGGAAGCCTGCCAGGTGAGTACCGCCGTCACGCTGCGGAATGTTGTTGGTAAAGCAGTAGATGTTTTCCTGGAAGCCATCGTTCCACTGCAGCGCCACTTCAACGCCGATACCGTCTTTTTCGGTGGAGAAGTAGAAGATATTCGGGTGGATCGGCGTTTTGTTCTTGTTCAGATACTCAACGAACGCCTTGATACCGCCTTCATAGTGGAAGTGGTCTTCTTTACCATCACGCTTGTCTTTCAGACGAATGGAGACGCCGGAGTTGAGGAACGACAACTCACGCAGACGTTTCGCCAGAATTTCATATTCGAACTCGGTCACATTGGTGAAGGTTTCGAGGCTGGGCCAGAAACGCACCATCGTGCCGGTTTTATCGGTGTCGCCGGTAACCGCCAGCGGAGCCTGTGGTACACCGTGTTCGTAGATCTGACGGTGAATTTTACCCTCGCGCTGGATAACCAGCTCCAGTTTTTGCGACAGGGCGTTTACTACCGAAACACCAACGCCGTGCAGACCGCCGGACACTTTATAGGAGTTATCGTCAAATTTACCGCCTGCGTGCAGGACGGTCATGATCACCTCCGCCGCCGATACGCCCTCTTCCGGGTGAATACCGGTCGGAATACCGCGCCCGTCGTCCTGTACAGAGACAGAGTTATCGGCGTGAATGGTGACGATAATTTCTTTACAGTGACCCGCGAGCGCTTCGTCGATAGCGTTATCTACCACCTCGAATACCATGTGGTGCAGACCGGTGCCGTCATCCGTGTCGCCGATATACATACCCGGGCGCTTACGCACCGCATCCAGCCCTTTCAGGACTTTGATACTGGAGGAGTCATAAGAATTCGACATCAACGTTTCTCGCTCATTTATACTTGGGTTAATCCGTTATTTTACCCTTTTCCACGGTAAACATCTTCGAATTTTCGTCCGACATGTCTATAACGTGTTCAGCACTGATCGCGCTGACAAAGACCTGTGATTGCGTCGCTTTTAAGCGGCTGGCAAGCAACCCGCGACGCTCATCATCAAGCTCAGAGGCAAAATCATCTATCAGGTAGAGACACCGCCGCCCGCTTTCACGGGTGAGGAACTCTCCTTGCGCCAGACGTAAGGCGCACATCAGCAGTTTAAGCTGCCCACGCGATAAGGTATCTTCCACCGGCGCACCGTCGGCGCGAATGCGTAAGTCCGCTTTATGCGGGCCGTGCGCGGTGTAGGTTAGCTGGCGATCGCGTTCAAAATTACGTTCCAGCACCTCAGCGTACTCTGTCTCTTTCTCCCAGCCGCGCTGGAAAGAGAAAGTCAGAGAAAACTCAGGGAGAAATTGCTTACAGGTATCGGCCATATCAGCCGCGATACCGGCGCTATACTCCGCGCGCCAGGTGCTGATTTGCTCCGCCAACGGGATCAATTCTTTATCCCACGGGCGTAGCTGTTCGTAACGTGTCACCTGGCGCAGCGCCGCATTACGCTGCTTGAGCAACCGCTTGAGATTGCTCCAGGCGGTGAAAAATCCAGGTTCGTTGTGAAAGCATCCCCAGTCGAGGAATGCTCTTCTGTATTTGGGGCCGCCGTTGAGTAAAGTAAACCCTTCTGGCGTTATCAGCTGCATCGGCATCAGGTGCGCCAGCTCCGCGACTTTATGCCCGTCAGTACCGTCGATGCGGACTTTGCTGTCGCCCTGTTTGTCTTTGGTTAAGCCAATCGCCGTCTCGCGCTCTTCGCCCTGTAATCGCCCATGGAGAACAAACGCCTCCTGCTCATGGCGAATGACGCGACCAATCTGCAAACTGCGAAACGCCCGACCATGGCCGAGCGTATAGATGGCTTCCAGCACGCTGGTTTTGCCACTGCCGTTGGCACCTACCAGAAAGTTAAAGCCGGGAGATAAAGCGAGATCCGCGGTTTCGATATTGCGGAAATCGCGGATCAACAAGCGGGTGAGGGACATTACAGTCTCATTGGCATGACAACATAGGCAGCCGACTGTGATGCGGCATCTTCAATCTGCACGCTGGAAACCGAATCGGTCAGCATCATGCGCACGTTTTCGCATTTCAGCGCGTTCAGGACATCCAGCACATAGCTGACGTTGAAGCCGATTTCCATCTCCGCACCGCTATAGGTAACGTCTAGGATCTCTTCCGCTTCTTCCTGTTCTGGGTTATTGGCGGTGATTTTCAGCTGGTTTTCGCTGACATACAGACGCACACCGCGGAATTTCTCGTTAGAGAGAATTGCCGCACGAGCAAACGCCTGCTTGAGAAGATCGCAGCCAGCTTCCAGATGCTTGTCTGGGTTCTTCGGCAGAACGCGGCGGTAATCCGGGAAGCGACCATCCACCAGTTTCGAGGTGAAGATAAAGTCGCCAACGTGAGCGCGAATGTTGTTGCTGCCAATCTGTACACGCAGCGGATTGTCGCCGCCGTCGAGCATACGCATCAGTTCAATCACGCCTTTACGCGGCACGATCACCGAATGGCTTGGCAAAGATTGACCAATTGGCATTGAACAGACCGCCAGACGGTGACCGTCGGTCGCCACAGTGCGCAGTTCTTCACCTTCGGTTTCAAACAGCATACCGTTTAAGTAATAACGAACGTCCTGATGCGCCATAGAAAACTGGGTCGCTTCAATCAGACGCTTCATCGTCGCCTGTGGCAGGGTAAATTCGACTTCGCTCTGCCAGTCATCGAGGTTCGGGAAATCCGCCGCTGGCAGGGTTGACAGCGAAAAACGGCTGCGCCCGGAGCGCACCAGCATCCGCTCACCTTCCAGCTGCACGGCAATTTCCGCGCCTTCAGGCAGACCACGGCAGATATCAAAGAATTTGCGCGCCGGAACGGTCGTCGCCCCTGGTTCGTGCGGCTGAACCAGCGCAACGCGTGCCACCATTTCCATCTCGAGATCAGTACCGGTCAGCGACAACGTACCGTCAGCAACCTGTAACAGCAGATTACCGAGAATCGGTAGCGTAGGACGACCACCTAACGGACCGCTCACCTGTTGTAGCGGTTTTAATAAATGCTCACGTTCTACGGTAAATTTCATAGGTTTACGATGACAATGTTCTGATTAAATTAGAGAAATCTTCTTTGATATCGTGGCTCTCTTCACGCAATTGCTCGATCTTACGGCAGGCATGAAGCACCGTCGTGTGGTCACGACCACCAAACGCATCGCCAATCTCCGGCAGACTGTGGTTAGTCAGTTCTTTCGCCAGCGCCATCGCCATCTGACGTGGACGCGCTACCGAGCGGGATCGACGTTTGGAAAGGAGATCCGCGACTTTGATCTTGTAGTACTCTGCCACCGTCTTCTGAATATTGTCGATAGTGACCAGTTTTTCCTGCAAAGCCAGTAAGTCGCGCAGCGCCTCACGTACGAAGTCAATCGTGATCGCCCGTCCGGTAAAGTTGGCGTTAGCAATGACGCGGTTCAGTGCCCCTTCCAGCTCACGTACGTTAGATCGTAGACGCTTGGCGATAAAGAACGCCACTTCGCCCGGCAAACGAATGTCGTTTTCGTCGGCCTTTTTCATCAGGATCGCCACGCGGGTTTCCAGCTCTGGCGGTTCGATCGCCACAGTCAGCCCCCAGCCGAAGCGAGATTTCAAACGATCCTCAACACCGTTGATCTCTTTCGGATAGCGATCCGACGTGAGGATGATCTGCTGATTACCTTCAAGCAGGGCGTTAAAGGTATGGAAAAACTCTTCCTGGGATCGTTCTTTATTGGCGAAAAACTGAATATCGTCGATCAGCAGCGCATCAACGGAACGGTAGTAGCGTTTAAACTCTTCGATCGCATTGTTTTGCAGGGCTTTTACCATGTCCTGAACAAAGCGTTCGGAGTGCATATAAACCACTTTGGCATTCGGCTTGCGCGCCATAATGCCATTACCCACCGCATGCAGCAGGTGAGTTTTACCCAGCCCCGTGCCGCCATAAAGGAACAGCGGGTTATAGGCGCCGCCCGGGTTGTCTGCCACCTGGCGAGCCGCCGCGCGCGCCAGCTGGTTAGATTTACCTTCGACGAAGTTATCAAACGTATGTTTAACGTTGACGTTGGAACGATAGGTCGGTTCTGCCGGAGCCGGAACGTTATCCCAGCCTGAGCGCGTAGAAGGCGCAGCACGTTGCGGCTGCACCTGCGCTGCCTGAGCGGGTGCAACTGTATTGCTGGCAGGGACTTTCAGCGTTTGTGTCACGGGCTTTGTGCCCACTTCAAAACGCAGCTGTGGGGCATCCGCTCCACAGAAACTGGTTAGCAGTCCATTGATATTATTGAGGTACTTGTCCCTTACCCAATCGAGGACAAAACGGTTTGGCGCGTACAAGGCCAGCGTGTTATCGCTCAGTTCCGCCTGCAATGGGCGTATCCACATACTGAATTCTGTGGCTGGTAACTCATCCTGCAATCGGGCAAGACACTGCTGCCAAAGCGAAAGTGACACGGCGGACTCCACTCGAACAAAAGTCGATTATGACTAAGGCTGAAACATTCATGATTGTTGACGCACGTCGAAAAGACCCTGCATGAGGGTGACGCACGAACCGCTGTCTGCGGTTATATGCCCGATCAAGATCCTGCAAAACGATCGGGACCGCGGATCATAGCCTAAACTGCGCAAGAGATCTTCTGTTTCTCACAGATTTTCCCGATTTATCCACAGGGCTTTCCAGAACTCGCTAAGTGTAAACGATCCTGCCGCAAGGCGGGCACGATTTACGCCGCATATTGGAAAATTTAATGACCTTAGACAAAATTAGGCTTAATCGATCTAATAAAGATCCTGGACGATCCTTGCGCTTTACCCGGTAGCCCGTATAATCCTCGCCCCGGCGCGCCATGCTGGTTTTCACTGGTGTGAAGCCGTACATTTTCCCAGCGAAAAGGTGCGGAAAAGCGCGGTAAATAAGGAAAGAGAATTGACTCCGGAGTGTACAATTATTACAATCCGGCCTCTTTAATCACCCATGGCTTCGGTGTCCATCGTTTCATTTTTCGGCGGATATCCAATAAAGCCATTGAATTTATTCAAGTTTAGGTAGAAATCGCCATGAAACGCACTTTTCAACCGTCTGTACTGAAGCGCAACCGTTCTCACGGCTTCCGTGCTCGTATGGCTACTAAAAATGGTCGTCAGGTTCTGGCACGTCGTCGTGCTAAAGGCCGCGCTCGTCTGACCGTTTCTAAGTAATATAGCTAACCCCTGCGTGGTTAAGCTCGCATTTCCCAGGGAGTTACGTTTGTTAACTCCCAGTCAATTCACATTCGTCTTCCAGCAGCCACAACGGGCTGGCACGCCGCAAATTACCATTCTCGGCCGCCTGAATTCGCTGGGGCATCCCCGTATCGGTCTTACTGTCGCCAAGAAAAACGTTCGACGCGCGCATGAACGCAATCGGATTAAACGTCTGACGCGTGAAAGCTTCCGTCTGCGCCAACATGAACTCCCGGCTATGGATTTCGTGGTGGTGGCGAAAAAAGGGGTTGCCGACCTCGATAACCGTGCTCTCTCGGAAGCGTTGGAAAATTATGGCGCCGCCACTGTCGCCTGGCTCGCGGGTCCTGATAGCCCTCATTCGGGTCTATCAACGCCTGATTAGTCCGCTACTCGGGCCGCATTGTCGTTTCACTCCAACCTGTTCAAGCTACGGAATTGAGGCATTGCGCAGGTTTGGAGTGATAAAAGGCAGTTGGTTGACGGTGAAACGCGTATTAAAATGCCACCCTTTACACCCTGGTGGTGACGATCCCGTCCCGCCCGGACCATTTGATACCAGAGAACACTAACGATGGATTCGCAACGCAATCTTTTAGTCATCGCTTTGCTGTTCGTGTCTTTCATGATCTGGCAAGCCTGGGAGCAGGATAAAAACCCGCAACCTCAGGCCCAACAGACCACGCAGACAACGACCACCGCAGCGGGTAGCGCCGCCGACCAGGGCGTACCGGCCAGTGGCCAGGGGAAACTGATTTCGGTTAAGACCGACGTGCTTGATCTGACCATCAACACCCGTGGTGGTGATGTTGAACAGGCTCTGCTCCCGGCTTACCCGAAAGAGCTGAACTCTACCCAGCCGTTCCAGCTGCTGGAAACTTCACCGCAGTTTATTTATCAGGCACAGAGCGGTCTGACCGGTCGTGATGGCCCGGATAACCCGGCTAACGGCCCGCGTCCGCTGTATAACGTTGAAAAAGACGCTTATGTGCTGGCTGAAGGTCAAAACGAACTGCAGGTGCCGATGACGTATACCGACGCGGCAGGCAACACGTTTACCAAAACGTTTGTCCTGAAACGTGGTGATTACGCTGTCAACGTCAACTACAACGTGCAGAACGCTGGCGAAAAACCGCTGGAGATCTCCACCTTTGGTCAGTTGAAGCAATCCATCAATCTGCCACCGCATCTCGACACTGGAAGCAGCAACTTCGCACTGCATACTTTCCGTGGCGCGGCGTACTCCACGCCTGACGAGAAGTACGAGAAATACAAGTTCGATACCATTGCCGATAACGAAAACCTGAACATCTCTTCGAAAGGTGGTTGGGTGGCGATGCTGCAACAGTATTTCGCGACGGCGTGGATCCCGCATAACGACGGCACCAACAACTTCTACACCGCTAATCTGGGTAACGGCATCGCCGCTATCGGCTATAAATCTCAGCCGGTACTGGTTCAGCCAGGTCAGACTGGCGCGATGAACAGCACCCTGTGGGTTGGCCCGGAAATCCAGGACAAAATGGCAGCTGTTGCTCCGCACCTGGATCTGACCGTTGATTACGGTTGGTTGTGGTTCATCTCTCAGCCGCTGTTCAAACTGCTGAAATGGATCCATAGCTTTGTGGGTAACTGGGGCTTCTCCATTATCATCATCACCTTTATCGTTCGTGGCATCATGTACCCGCTGACCAAAGCGCAGTACACCTCCATGGCGAAGATGCGTATGCTGCAGCCGAAGATTCAGGCTATGCGTGAGCGTCTGGGCGATGACAAACAGCGTATCAGCCAGGAAATGATGGCGCTGTACAAAGCTGAGAAGGTTAACCCGCTGGGCGGCTGCTTCCCGCTGATTATCCAGATGCCAATCTTCCTGGCGTTGTACTACATGCTGATGGGTTCCGTTGAACTGCGTCAGGCGCCGTTTGCACTGTGGATCCACGACCTGTCTGCACAGGACCCGTACTACATCCTGCCGATCCTGATGGGCGTAACGATGTTCTTCATTCAGAAGATGTCGCCGACCACTGTGACCGACCCGATGCAGCAGAAGATCATGACCTTTATGCCGGTCATCTTCACCGTGTTCTTCCTGTGGTTCCCGTCAGGTCTGGTGCTGTACTATATCGTCAGCAACCTGGTTACCATTATTCAGCAGCAGCTGATTTACCGTGGTCTGGAAAAAACGTGGCCTGCATAGCCGCGAGAAGAAAAAATCCTGATTCGGTGAGTTTTCGCTAAAATAAGGGCGGTCAGTTGACCGCCTTTTTTCTTTTCGTAGGGCGGATAAGCACCGCGCATCCGCCACACAAAGCAACAGGAACATCATGAGCGATAATGACACTATCGTAGCCCAGGCCACGCCTCCGGGACGTGGCGGCGTTGGCATCCTGCGCATCTCCGGCCTCAAAGCCCGTAAAGTTGCCGAAACCGTGCTGGGTAAACTGCCTAAGCCGCGCTACGCCGATTATCTTCCGTTTAAAGACGCCGACGGCAGCGTGCTCGATCAGGGGATTGCGCTATGGTTCCCTGGCCCGAACTCGTTCACCGGCGAAGATGTGCTGGAACTGCAAGGTCATGGCGGTCCGGTGATCCTCGACCTGCTGTTAAAACGTATTCTGACCATTCCCGGCCTGCGAATTGCCCGCCCTGGCGAGTTTTCCGAACGCGCGTTTCTTAACGATAAACTCGACTTAGCCCAGGCAGAAGCGATTGCCGATCTGATCGATGCCAGTTCGGAACAGGCAGCCCGTTCGGCACTTAACTCGCTGCAAGGCGCGTTCTCCGCACGGGTTAACCATCTGGTGGAAGCCCTCACCCACTTGCGTATTTACGTCGAAGCGGCAATTGATTTCCCTGATGAAGAGATCGATTTCCTCTCCGACGGCAAAATTGAAGCCCAGCTCAATGACGTAATTGCCGATCTTGATGCAGTGCGTGCTGAAGCACGTCAGGGCAGCCTGTTGCGCGAAGGGATGAAGGTGGTGATTGCCGGACGTCCTAACGCCGGTAAATCGAGCCTGCTGAACGCGCTGGCTGGCCGTGAAGCGGCGATCGTAACCGATATCGCCGGAACCACACGTGACGTGCTGCGTGAGCATATCCACATTGACGGAATGCCGCTGCATATCATCGACACCGCCGGGTTACGTGAAGCCAGTGACGAAGTGGAACGTATTGGTATCGAGCGTGCGTGGCAGGAAATTGAACAGGCCGACCGCGTGCTGTTTATGGTCGATGGCACCACGACAGACGCTGTTGATCCGGTAGAGATCTGGCCGGAATTTATCGCCCGTCTGCCTGCGAAACTACCGATCACCGTGGTGCGCAATAAAGCCGATATCACCGGCGAAACGCTGGGAATGAGCGAAGTGAACGGTCATGCGTTGATTCGTCTCTCTGCAAGAACTGGCGAAGGCGTGGACGTGCTGCGTAACCATCTCAAACAGAGCATGGGCTTTGACACCAACATGGAAGGCGGCTTCCTGGCGCGCCGTCGTCACCTACAGGCGCTGGAACAGGCGGCGGAGCATTTGCAGCAAGGTAAAGCACAGCTGTTGGGCGCATGGGCGGGCGAATTGCTGGCGGAAGAGCTACGCCTGGCGCAGCAGAACTTGAGCGAGATTACCGGGGAGTTTACCTCTGACGACCTACTGGGGCGGATTTTCTCCAGCTTCTGTATCGGTAAGTAACCGCACTTACGAAGTCGCATCTGGTAATCAGGATGCGGCTTTGTTTTCCTGTTTGCATACTTTTTATTAATCAATTCATCTTATAAACATTAAAATTTTAATGCAGCGTATTTTTCTGAAAAAAAACATTTAATAATGCATCTCGAACGATTGTGATTCGATTCACATTTAATAAACTTAGGAATAGATATAAAAATCTTAATGTAATAGTGTAGCAACATGTCTTTCGAGGATAAGTGCATTATGAATATCTTACATATATGTGTGACCTCAAAGTGGTTCAATATTGACAACAGGATTGTCGATCACCGCCCTTAATTTGCCCTTCTGTAGCCATCACCAGAGCCAAACCAATTAGATTCAATGTGATCTATTAGTTTGCCATGCCTTAATTTTACCTTTTAGACAAGCCATTATTGCTTTATCTATTTGCTCGTCTAAATAAATGTACTCGTATACATAAATATGGTGAATTAATGGTTATTGCAGACGCAATATTCACAGGGATCACTGTAATTAAAATAAATGAAGGATTATGCAATGGAAAACTTTAAACATCTCCCTGAACCGTTCCGCATTCGTGTTATTGAGCCAGTAAAACGTACGACTCGCGCTTACCGTGAAGAAGCGATTATTAAATCTGGTATGAACCCGTTCCTGCTGGATAGCGAAGATGTGTTTATCGATTTACTGACCGACAGCGGCACCGGGGCGGTAACCCAAAGTATGCAAGCAGCGATGATGCGCGGCGACGAAGCCTACAGTGGCAGCCGCAGCTACTATGCGTTAGCCGAGTCAGTGAAAAATATCTTTGGTTATCAATACACTATTCCGACTCACCAGGGCCGTGGCGCAGAGCAAATCTATATTCCAGTACTGATTAAAAAACGCGAGCAGGAAAAAGGTCTGGATCGCAGCAAAATGGTGGCGTTCTCTAACTATTTCTTCGATACCACTCAGGGCCATAGCCAGATTAACGGCTGTACCGTGCGTAACGTCTATATCAAAGAAGCCTTCGATACTGGCGTACGTTACGACTTTAAAGGCAACTTTGACCTCGAAGGATTAGAACGCGGTATTGAAGAAGTTGGCCCGAATAACGTGCCGTATATCGTTGCGACCATTACCAGCAACTCCGCAGGCGGCCAGCCGGTTTCACTGGCAAATATGAAAGCGATGTACAGCATTGCGAAGAAATACGATATTCCGGTAGTGATGGACTCCGCGCGCTTTGCTGAAAACGCCTATTTCATCAAACAGCGTGAAGCGGAATATAAAGACTGGACTATCGAGCAGATCACTCGCGAAACCTATAAATATGCCGATATGCTGGCGATGTCCGCCAAGAAAGATGCGATGGTGCCGATGGGCGGCCTGCTGTGCGTGAAAGACGACAGCTTCTTCGATGTCTACACCGAATGCAGAACGCTGTGCGTAGTGCAGGAAGGCTTCCCGACTTATGGTGGTCTGGAAGGCGGTGCGATGGAGCGTCTGGCGGTGGGTCTGTATGACGGCATGAACCATGACTGGCTGGCTTATCGTATTGCGCAGGTGCAGTATCTGGTCGATGGTCTGGAAGAGATTGGCGTAGTATGCCAGCAGGCGGGCGGTCATGCGGCGTTCGTTGATGCCGGTAAACTGTTGCCACATATCCCGGCAGATCAATTCCCGGCACAGGCGCTGGCGTGCGAGCTGTATAAAGTTGCCGGTATCCGTGCGGTAGAAATTGGTTCCTTCCTGTTAGGTCGCGATCCGAAAACCGGTAAACAACTGCCTTGCCCGGCAGAACTGCTGCGTTTAACCATTCCACGCGCAACATATACCCAAACACATATGGACTTCATTATTGAAGCCTTCAAACATGTGAAAGAGAACGCGACAAATATTAAAGGATTAACCTTTACCTACGAACCAAAAGTATTGCGTCACTTCACCGCAAAACTGAAAGAAGTTTAATTAACACTACAGAGTGGCTATAAGGATGTTAGCCACTCTATTTCCCCTACATCCTCAATAACAAAAATAGCCTTCCTCTAAAGGTGGCATCATGACTGATCAATCAGAAAAAAAGCACTCTGCATTTTGGGGTGTAATGGTTATAGCCGGTACAGTAATTGGCGGTGGGATGTTTGCTTTACCTGTTGACCTTGCCGGTGCCTGGTTTTTTTGGGGCGCTTTTATTCTTATTATCGCCTGGTTTTCAATGTTACATTCAGGCCTATTATTATTAGAAGCGAACTTAAATTATCCCGTCGGCTCCAGTTTTAACACCATCACCAAAGATTTAATTGGCAACACCTGGAACATTATTAGCGGTATTACCGTTGCCTTCGTTCTCTATATTCTCACTTATGCTTATATCTCTGCTAACGGCGCAATCATTAGCGAAACGATATCGATGAATTTGGGCTATCACGCTAATCCACGCATTGTCGGGATCTGTACGGCCATTTTCGTTGCCAGCGTATTGTGGATAAGCTCTTTAGCCGCCAGTCGTATTACCTCGTTGTTCCTCGGGCTGAAGATTATCTCCTTTGTGATCGTGTTTGGTTCTTTCTTCTTCCAGGTCGATTATTCCATTCTGCGCGATTCCACCAGCACGACTGCGGGGACGTCTTACTTCCCGTATATCTTTATGGCTTTGCCGGTGTGTCTGGCGTCATTTGGTTTCCACGGCAATATTCCCAGTCTGATTATTTGCTATGGCAAAAAGAAAGATAAACTAATCAAAAGCGTAGTTTTCGGCTCGCTGCTGGCACTGGTGATTTATCTCTTCTGGCTTTATTGCACGATGGGGAATATCTCGCGAGAAAGTTTTAAAGCGATTATCTCCTCGGGCGGCAACGTTGATTCACTGGTAAAAACGTTCCTCGGCACCAAACAGCATGGCATTATCGAATTTTGCCTGCTGGTGTTCTCCAACTTAGCTGTCGCCAGTTCGTTCTTTGGCGTCACGCTTGGGCTGTTCGATTACCTGGCGGATCTGTTTAAGATTGATAACTCCCACGGCGGACGTTTCAAAACCGTGCTGTTAACCTTCCTGCCACCCGCTTTGTTGTATCTCGTCTTCCCGAATGGCTTTATTTACGGGATTGGCGGTGCCGGACTGTGCGCCACCATCTGGGCGGTCATTATCCCCGCGGTGCTGGCAATCAAAGCTCGCAAGAAGTTTCCCAATCAGATATTTACGGTCTGGGGCGGCAATCTTATTCCGGCGATTGTCATTCTCTTTGGTATCACCGTGATTTTGTGCTGGTTCGGCAACGTCTTTAACGTGTTACCTAAATTTGGCTAATCCCTTAAAGAAGCCAGCGGTCATTCGCTGGCTTCTTGCCTGAAAGGAAATCTCTTTTGTCCAAATGGCAACTCGCCTGATTCTCCTTCACCACGTATGCTTTGCGTCACCTTCCCGTCAGGACGCTTTATCCCATGTCCCGCTTTTTAATTTGTAGTTTTGCTCTGGTTTTACTCTATCCCGCAGGTATTGATATGTACCTGGTCGGCTTACCGCGCATCGCCGCCGATCTCAATGCCAGCGAAGCGCAGTTGCATATTGCGTTCTCCGTTTACCTTGCGGGGATGGCAGCAGCAATGTTATTTGCCGGTAAAGTGGCCGACCGTTCAGGGAGAAAACCTGTCGCCATCCCCGGCGCGGCGCTATTTATTATCGCCTCTGTGCTCTGTTCACTGGCTGAAACCAGTGCGTTATTTCTTGCAGGGCGCTTTCTGCAGGGACTCGGCGCGGGCTGTTGTTACGTGGTGGCATTCGCGATTTTACGCGACACGCTGGATGATCGACGTCGGGCAAAAGTGCTGTCATTACTCAACGGCATTACCTGCATCATTCCGGTGTTAGCGCCAGTGCTTGGCCACCTGATTATGCTTAAGTTCCCGTGGCAGAGCCTGTTCTGGGTAATGGCGCTGATGGGTGTCGCGGTACTCATGTTGTCATTGTTTATTTTAAAAGAAACCCGCCCTGCGGCACCTGCCGCTTCGGGCAAAACACGAGAAAATACCGAGTCGTTGCTTAACCGCTTTTTCCTCAGCCGAGTGCTTATCACCACCCTCAGCGTCTCAGTCATACTTACCTTCGTGAATACGTCGCCAGTATTGCTGATGGAAATCATGGGCTTTGCGCGCGGAGAATACGCCACCATTATGGCGTTGACCGCAGGTGTCAGCATGACCGTATCATTCTCCACGCCATTTGCGTTGGGGATTTTTAAGCCACGTACGTTGATGATCACCTCGCAGGTGTTATTTCTGGCGGCGGGAATCATTCTTGCGTTTTCGCCTTCCCATGCAGTTTCGCTGTTTGGCATCACGTTGATTTGCGCTGGTTTTTCAGTGGGATTCGGCGTGGCAATGAGTCAGGCGTTAGGGCCGTTTTCATTACGCGCGGGCGTAGCCAGTTCGACATTAGGCATTGCACAGGTTTGCGGTTCATCACTGTGGATTTGGCTAGCGGCGGTAGTCGGCGTAGGCGCATGGAATATGCTGATCGGGATTCTGATTGCCTGTAGCATAGTGAGCCTGTTGCTGATTATGCTCGTCGCGCCTGGACGCCCCGTTACCGCTCATGAAGAAATCCATCACCACACTTGATCTGAATTTGCTGCTCTGCCTGCAACTGCTGATGCAGGAGCGCAGCGTGACCAAAGCGGCGAAGCGGATGAACGTGACGCCTTCGGCGGTGAGCAAATCTCTGGCAAAGCTTCGGATATGGTTTGATGACCTGCTCTTTGTGAACTCACCGCTGGGCCTGACGCCAACGCCGCTGATGGTCAGCATGGAGCAAAATCTGGCGGAGTGGATGCAAATGAGCAATCTGCTGCTGGATAAACCGCACCACCAAACGCCACGTGGTCTGAAGTTTAAGCTGGCAGCAGAATCGCCGCTGATGATGATTATGTTTAATGCGCTGTCGAAACATATTTACCAGCGTTACCCACAGGCGACGATTAAACTGCGCAACTGGGATTATGACTCGTTGGATGCAATTATTCGTGGCGAAGTGGATATCGGTTTTACCGGACGAGAAAGCCACCCACGCTCGCGAGAACAGCTTAGTCTTCTGCCGTTGTCTATTGATTATGACGTATTATTTACAGACTTACCGTGCGTCTGGTTGCGCAAAGATCATCCGGCGCTGCGTGAAGAATGGGATCTGGATACTTTTTTACGTTATCCACATATCAGCATTTGCTGGGAACAGAGCGATACCTGGGCGCTGGACAATGTGTTGCAGGAATCAGGACGCGAACGCACGATTGCCATGAGTCTGCCAGAATTCGAGCAGTCACTGTTTATGGCGGCGCAGCCCGACAATCTGCTACTGGCGACCGCACCGCGCTACTGTCAGTACTACAACCAACTCCACCAGCTTCCACTGGTTGCACTCCCTCTCCCGTTTGACGAAATCCAGCAAAAAAAGCTGGAAGTGCCGTTTACTCTGCTGTGGCACAAACGGAACAGCCATAACCCGAAGATCGTCTGGTTACGGGAAACCATTAAAAATCTTTACGCCTCGATGACATAATTAAATCGTATAAAATGCGACCATATTTCGCGATAAAATGTAAAAAACATGTAATAAATTTGTCTGAATCGAACTTTTCGCCGCTTTAGTCTGTCCATAATTTCAGTAAATGATTACTCTGTATTCATAATGGACCATTAAGCATGGAGCGAAAAATGGCGACTCACTTTGCCCGAGGGATTTTAACGGAAGGACACCTGATATCTGTTCGTCTACCCTCCCAGTGTCATCAAGAAGCCCTAAATCTTCCCCCTCATCGTCAAAGTCGTTTCCTGGCGTCCAGAGGTTTACTCGCAGAACTGATGTTCTTGCTGTACGGCATTAGTGAATTGCCGGAAATCGTCACCCAGGCTAAAGGAAAGCCGGTTTTCCACGATAGAAATTTACCATCATTTTCAATAGCCTATGCCGGAAACATGGTCGGAGTGGCGTTAACAACTGAAGGTGAATGTGGCCTCGATATGGAACTACAGCGCGCGACTCGTGGGTTTCATAGCCCTCACGCGCCCGATAACCATGCTTTTTCCAGCAATGAATCACTATGGATCAGTAAGCAAAACGATCCTAACGAAGCGCGAGCGCAGCTCATCACGCTGCGCCGAAGCGTGCTAAAACTTACCGGTGATGTTTTGAATGACGACCCGCGAAATCTGCAGTTGATGCCCATTGCGGGACGCCTGAAATGTGCCCATGTAAATCATGTAGAAGCGATATGCGACGCAGAGGAAGTGCTGGTATGGTCCGTGGCGGTCAGCCCAGCGATTGAAAAGCTCAATGTCTGGGAGTTTGATGGCAAGCAAGGCTGGAAAAGCCTGCCGGATATTCACAGCCGCGCCAATAATCCTACCAGCCGGATGATGCGTTTTGCCCAGCTCTCTACCGTGAAGTCATTTTTGCCAAATTGATAGACAACCACAGGAGTCATCATGTCTGAAAAATTGAAGGTGGTTACGTTATTGGGAAGCCTGCGTAAAGGTTCATTTAATGGCATGGTTGCACGTACGCTGCCGAAAATTGCCCCAGCGGGTATGGAAGTTAACGCGTTGCCATCTATTGCTGACATTCCCTTATATGACGCAGACGTACAGCAGGAAGACGGTTTTCCAGCAACGGTTGAAGCTCTGGCGGAACAGATTCGTCAGGCGGATGGTGTGGTGATCGTGACGCCGGAATATAACTACTCGGTGCCGGGTGGACTGAAAAATGCCATCGACTGGCTTTCCCGCCTGCCCGATCAGCCATTGGCCGGTAAACCGGTGTTGATTCAGACCAGCTCAATGGGCGTAATTGGCGGCGCACGCTGTCAGTATCATCTGCGCCAGATTCTGGTCTTCCTGGATGCAATGGTAATGAACAAACCAGAGTTTATGGGCGGCGTGATTCAGAACAAAGTCGATCCACAGACTGGAGAAGTGATTGATCCGGGAACGCTGGACCACCTGACCGGGCAGTTGACCGCATTTGGCGAGTTTATTCAACGCGTTAAGATCTAAATAAAAAACCCGCCAGCAATCATGCATGGCGGGTTTTTAACGCGCTATCGATTTTAGTGGGCGTCGATAAAGACAATTTTCAGCACAAACAGCAGCGCCACGATAATCACGCACGGGCTAAGGTCGCGCAGACGGCCTGTACCGATTTTCATCACGCAGTAGGAGATAAAGCCCAGCGCAATACCTTCGGTAATCGAGAAGCTAAACGGCATCATCACGGCAGTAATAAACGCCGGAACGGATTCGGTGAGATCCTGCCATTTCACACGCGCAAGACTTGAGGTCATCAGTACGCCAACGTAAATGAGCGCGCCAGCCGCGGCGTAGCCAGGCACCATCCCCGCCAGCGGCGACAGGAAGATAACCAGCAGGAACAGCAAACCAACAACCACTGCCGTCAGACCAGTACGCCCACCAACGGAAACACCGGAGGAGGACTCAATATACGCTGTAACAGAAGAAGTACCGATAAACGAACCGGTCACGGAAGAGATACTGTCGACATACAGCGCCTGCTTCATGCGCGGGAATTTACCTTTCTCATCCGCCAGACCTGCTTTATCAGTCACGCCAATCAGCGTACCGGAGGAGTCAAACAGGTTAACCAGCATGAAAGAGAAAATCACGCCAGCCAGTCCGAGATTAAACGACCCAGCTAAATCCACATGCCCCACCACGGTCATCACGCTCGGCGGCGCGGAGACAATGCCGTTGTAGTGCACATCACCCAACATCCAGCCCAGCAGCGTTGTCACCACGATAGAAACCAGCACCGCTGCGTGAATGTTACGTGAAGCCAGAATGGCGATGATGAAGAAGCCGAGGATACCCAGCAGCACACTGTGAGAAGTCAGATTACCGATACTCACCAGCGTTTCCGGATTAGCGACAATCACACCTGCGTTTTTCAGCCCCATCATGCCGATGAACAGGCCGATACCGCTGGTGATCCCCACACGCAGACTCACCGGAATGTTGGCAATCATCCAGTAGCGAACGCGGAAGATTGTCAGTAACAGCAGACCAATAGCGCCCCAGAAGATTGCGCCCATCCCGACCTGCCACGGTAAGCCCATCGCCTGCACAACGACAAAGGCGAAGAATGCGTTCAGGCCCATAGCGGGTGCTAGCGCAACTGGAAGATTAGCAAACAGCCCCATCAGAATACTGCCGAACGCAGCAATCAGACAGGTGGTGACGAAGACGGCGCTGGTGTCCATGCCAGCAACGCCGAGAATTTGCGGGTTAACAAAAACGATGTAAACCATCGTCAGGAAGGTGGTAAAACCGGCGATCACTTCGGTCCGTGCCGTCGTGCCATGTTCGCGCAGTTTAAACACGCGTTCCAGCATCCCCTGGCCAGAAGCCTGGGTTGTGTGTTGTTGACTCATTATCTATTTCCGAACAAGGAGGGAAAATACGTCGCTATCGTATACCAAAATGAGACAATATGGACGGCTGAAGATAACTTTTTTTCATTGTATTTGCTTATACGGCAACGATTGCGTCATGCGAATATGCCTGACGAAAACGTTAAACTAACGATAAAGGAAAGACATGTCCCAGATAGAAGCGGTATTTTTCGACTGCGACGGTACGCTGGTCGACAGTGAGGTTATTTGCTCTCGAGCCTATGTCACGATGTTCAGGGAATTTGGCATTAACGTTGACCTTGAAGAAATTTTTACCCGCTTTAAAGGCGTAAAACTCTACGAAATCATCGACATCATTAGCAAAGAACAGGGCGTAGAAATGGTCCGTGCCGATGCCGAACACGTTTACCGTGCGGAAGTGGCGCGCCTGTTTGATAGCGAGCTTGAGGTGATTGCAGGAGCGAACGAATTGCTGGCTAGTGTGAAAGTGCCGATGTGCGTCGTCTCTAACGGCCCGGTCAGCAAGATGCAGCATTCGCTTGGTAAGCTCAACATGCTGCACTATTTCCCGGAAAAACTGTTCAGCGGTTACGACATTCAGCGTTGGAAGCCCGACCCGGCATTAATGTTCCATGCGGCAAAAGCGATGAATGTGAACGTTGAAAACTGCATTCTGGTCGATGACTCCAGCGCCGGTGCGCAGTCAGGAATCGATGCCGGTATGGAAGTGTTTTACTTCTGCGCTGACCCGCACAATAAGCCGATCGTTCATCCGAAAGTCACCACCTTTACCGAGTTGGCGCAGTTACCTGCGCTCTGGAAGGCACGAGGCTGGAATATTACGCGATAAATAAAGAAAACCGGTGAGCATTTCTCCGGGCTGATTTCGTACTCGCAGATTGCCGGATGCGGCGTAAACGCCTTATCCGGCCTACAGTTTGCGTTACGCTTTCGAATCTTTCTCTGCCAGCAATTTATCCAACTCATCGCCGCCGACGTGACGGAAATCCTGCCCCTTCACGTAGTAGAAGATGTATTCGCAGATATTCTGGCAGCGGTCGCCGATACGTTCGATTGAACGCGCGCAAAACAGCGCGGTAAGTACGCTCGGAATGGTGCGCGAATCTTCCATCATGTAGGTCATCAACTGACGAACAATCCCTTCGTACTCCTGATCGACTTTTTTATCTTCACGATAAATACGCACCGCTTCGTCAATATCCATGCGCGCAAACGCGTCCAGCACGTCGTGCAACATCTGGATAGTGTGACGCCCCAGTGATTCCAGGCTTACCAGCAACGGCTGATGCTGCTGGGAGAATTTCTCCAGTGCAGTGCGACAGATTTTATCCGCCACGTCGCCAATACGCTCCAGCTCGGAAATGGTTTTGCTGATCACCATCACCAGACGCAGGTCGCTCGCCGTCGGCTGACGTTTGGCAATAATGCGCACGCAGGCTTCATCGATTGCCACTTCCATCATATTGACGTTCTTGTCGCCTTCGATCACGCGTTTTGCCAGATCGCTATCCTGGTTGTGCATCGCGGTGATTGCATCAGAAAGCTGCTGCTCCACCATGCCGCCCATGGTCATCACCTGCGTGCGGATGCTTTCCAGTTCGGCGTTGAACTGGCCGGAAATATGTTTATTAAGATTGAGACTGTCCATAACGCACTCCTGAATCAACCGTAACGACCGGTGATGTAGTCTTCTGTTTGTTTCTTCGCTGGCTTGGTGAACAGATCGTCCGTGTTGCTGAACTCAATCAATTCGCCCAGATACATAAACGCCGTGTGGTCGGAACAACGCGCAGCCTGCTGCATGTTGTGGGTTACAATCACCACGGTGTAATCCTGCTTCAGTTCGGTGATCAGCTCTTCAATACGCCCGGTAGAGATGGGGTCGAGCGCCGAACACGGTTCGTCGAGCAGCAGCACTTCCGGGCGAATGGCGATACCACGCGCAATACACAGACGCTGTTGCTGACCGCCAGAGAGAGAGTAACCGCTCTGGTGCAATTTATCTTTGGTTTCGTTCCACAATGCGGCTTTGGTCAATGCCCACTGCACGCGCTCGTCCATGTCAGCACGGGAGAGCTTCTCAAACAGACGCACGCCAAAGGCGATGTTGTCGTAAATGGACATCGGGAACGGCGTCGGTTTCTGGAACACCATGCCCACTTTCGCACGCAGCAGAGCGATATCCTGAGTGTTGGTCAGGATGTTGTCGCCATCGAGCAGAATTTCACCTTCCGCGCGCTGCTCTGGATACAGTTCAAACATTTTGTTGAAGGTACGCAGCAGCGTCGATTTACCGCAGCCGGACGGCCCGATAAACGCCGTAACCTGGTTTTTAGCGATATCCAGGTTGATGTTTTTCAGGGCATGGAATTTGCCGTAGTAGAAGTTCAAATTACGAACCTGAATTTTACTCGGGGCAGTTTCAACCATACTCATTGCAATCTTTTCCTCATCGTGCCTGATGCACTTCGCTAATCAGGCTTACCGTAGGCCGGATAAGGCGTTCACGCCGCATCCGGCAAAGTGTTAACCGTGTTTATTCTTCGCAAAAACAACGCGCGCCAGAATGTTCAGCAGCAGTACGCACAGGGTAATGATCAACACCCCGGCCCAGGCCAGTTGCTGCCATTCCGCAAACGGACTCATCGCAAACTTAAAGATCGTTACCGGCAGGTTGGCGATCGGCTGCATCATGTCCGTGCTCCAGAACTGGTTGGAGAGCGCGGTAAACAGCAGCGGCGCGGTTTCACCAGCAATACGGGCAATCGCCAGCAGAATACCGGTCATAATCCCGGACACCGACGCTTTCAGCGTAATCGCGGAGATCATCTTCCACTTCGGTGTACCCAGCGCATAAGCCGCTTCACGCAGGCTGTCCGGCACCAGTTTCAGCATGTTCTCGGTGGTGCGGATAACAATCGGCACCTGTAACAGCGCCAGTGCAATCACACCCGCCCAGCCGGAGAAGTGCTCCATCTGCGCCACCACGATGGTGTAAACAAACAGACCAACCACAATCGACGGCGCGGAGAGCAGAATGTCGTTAATAAAGCGAATCACTTCTGCCAGCCAGGATTTACGACCATATTCCGCCAGATAAATCCCCGCCATAATGCCCAGCGGCGTACCGAATACCGTGGCCCACAAAATTAACAGCCCGCTGCCCGCCAGGCGTTCGCCAGACCACCGCCTGCTGTATTTGGCGGCGGCGTCATTTCGGTGAACAGCGCCAGCGACATACCGTCGATACCGCGAGTGATGGTGGACATTAAAATCCAGATCAGCCAGAACAGACCGAAGGCCATCGTCGCCATCGAGAGCGTCAGTGCAATACGGTTTTTGAGGCGGCGACGCGCCTGCATTTTGCGGCGGGATTCAGCCAGTGCCGCAGTGGTTTGCATTTCAACCATAGCCATTAGCGTGCCCCCTCATTCTTAGCCAGGCGCATAATCATAAACTTCGATGCGGCGAGGACGATGAAGGTAATCACAAACAGGATCAGGCCCAGTTCCATCAGTGCGGCAACGTGCAGACCGGATTCCGCTTCGGCAAATTCGTTGGCCAGCGCAGAGGTGATACTGTTGCCCGGCATGTACAGCGAGGCGCTGTCGAGCTGGTAGGTGTTACCGATGATAAAGGTCACCGCCATGGTTTCACCGAGCGCGCGCCCCAGACCCAGCATAATGCCGCCGATTACCCCATTTTTGGTGAACGGAAGAACAATACGCCAGATAACTTCCCAGGTGGTGCAGCCAATACCGTAGGCCGACTCTTTCATCATCACCGGGGTTTGTTCGAACACATCGCGCATTACCGCCGCAATGTACGGAATAATCATGATGGCGAGGATCACGCCTGCCGCGAGGATACCGATACCAAAGGCCGGGCCGGAAAACAGCGCGCCGACAATCGGGATATTCGACATGATATTGCCGACCGGCTCCTGGAAGTAAACGGCGAACAGCGGCGCGAAGATAAACAGGCCCCACATGCCGTAAACGATACTTGGAATGGCAGCCAGCAACTCAATGGCGATACCCAGCGGGCGTTTCAGCCAGCCAGGCGCAAGCTCGGTCAGGAACAGGGCGATACCGAAACTCACCGGGACGGCGATCAGCAGCGCGATAAACGAAGTTACCAACGTACCGTAGATCGGCACCAGCGCCCCGTAGATATCGTTCGGTGCATCCCACTCTTTGGTCCACAGGAAAGCCAGACCAAATTTCTGAATGCTCGGCCAGGAGGAGATGATCAGAGAGACAATAATGCCACCCAACATCAATAGCACAATCAGCGCCGCCAGTTTTACCAGCACGCTGAAAATTATGTCGCCCTTTTTACCCGGTGGGTTAAAAGCAGGCTTGGTTGCAGCCATAAGTTACTCTTCAGTTAAACGCGTTTACAAAGTCATTTTGTAATGCCGGATGCGGCGTAAAACACCGTACCCGGCCTGGAGTTTTATTAGTACAGCGGCTTACCGCTACTGTCTTTAATATTGGTCTTCCACGCAGCGCGAACCTGTTCAACTACGCTATCCGGCAGGCTGGCATAATCCAGGTCGTTCGCCTGTTTAGCCCCGGTTTTGTACGCCCAGTCGAAGAACTTCAGCACTTCTGTGCCTTGTTCTGGTTTCTTCTGATCTTTGTGGATCAGAATGAACGTGGTAGAGGTAATAGGCCACGCATCTTCGCCTTTCTGGTTGGTCAGATCCTGAGCGAATGTTTTGCTCCAGTCTGCACCTTTTGCTGCATTAGCGAAGTTTTCTTCGGTCGGACTAACCGGTTTACCGTCAGCGGAGATCAGTTTGGTGTACGCCAGGTTGTTCTGCTTCGCGTAAGCATATTCAACGTAACCAATTGCACCCGGCAGACGCTGAACGAACGCGGCAATACCGTCGTTACCTTTACCACCCAGACCAATCGGCCATTTTACGGTAGAGCCAGTACCAACGTTGTTTTTCCACTCTTCGTTCACTTTCGCCAGGTAGCTGGTGAAGACGAAGGAAGTCCCGGAGCCATCTGCACGGCGCACTACAGCGATATTCTGTGAAGGCAGTTTCAGACCCGGATTCAATTTGGCGATGGCTTCATCATCCCACTTTTTAATTTTGCCCAGGTAGATATCGCCGAGGGTTTTACCATCCAGCACCAGTTCGCCAGATTTCAGACCCGGTAAGTTAACCGCCAGTACCACGCCGCCAATTACGGTCGGGAACTGGAACAGGCCTTCCTGAGCCAGTTTTTCGTCAGGCAGCGGCGCGTCAGAAGCACCAAAATCAACGGTATTGGCGATAATCTGTTTTACGCCGCCGGAAGAACCGATACCCTGGTAGTTAACTTTATTACCGGTTTCTTTCTGGTAAGTGTCAGCCCATTTGGCATACACCGGCGCAGGGAAGGTTGCACCTGCACCTGTCAGGCTTGCTTCTGCAAACACAGAGAAAGCGCTCATCGATAAGGTCGCGGCGACAACAGTTGCGACGGTGGTACGCATAACTTTCATAATGTCTCCTGGGAGGATTCATAAAGCATTGTTTGTTGGCTACGAGAAGCAAAATAGGACAAACAGGTGACAGTTATATGTAAGGAATATGACAGTTTTATGACAAAGCAAGTTTATTGATTAACTTATTGATTTTCATGGCCAACAAAAAGAAAAACGATGTCATCTTTTTGTCATGTCATGTTAAAGAATAGCGGGAAAAATGCGTAAGATGGCAACGGCGAGTGGAAGCGCCGTTGTCCAGTTAGTTTAGCGAACAATCTCAACCGTTATCGTTGCAGTAGCGGTAAATGTTCCTGGTGCGGGGCGAGCCCCCGTGAGGCTTGCAGGAGCAGCAGAAAAAGTGACGCTACCGTCTTTTTCACCAAGGACGGTTGATTTACCCATATCTGTCGGCAGTTCACCACCGTTAACGTTGATTTCCTTATTATTTTTATCATAAATTTTTTATCCCAACGTTCGGGTTTGATGTCACGACCATTGAGTTGTCAGTACTGGGTTCGGTAGCATAAAAAGAGGTACTGATATCATCAGTATTCAATACGCCTAAATTTTCACATTCAATAGTGACCGTTTTAGTAATTTTATGCGTTGTTACTGTACTCCCGACAACAGATGAAAAATCTGCTGCTGGAATTTCTCTAAAATCAAAATTAATCGTCTGTAAGTTATTAATTTCACAACTCTGCGGCGCGGTGATATCACCACGAATATAAATATCAGCCATCGGTTGCGAATAGTCAACCGGCGTATCATTACTTATAGTTCCGTACAATTTCGCCACAAGCGTTTGAGGAACAATCAATTTTCCCGCAAATGTTTTCTTGACATAAAAATAAATTCTCGCTTTTGCCCCGCTGGAAGCATTTAATGGTTCAGTGCGATCACATTTGTATTTACCGGAAGGCCTGTTGGCCTGATATTCAAAAGGGGCGTTAATATACCCTACACCAAGAATGTCTATTGATATCCCTACATCAAGGTTAGGATTCAGGTCATAGTATTTTACATTAGAGTGAACCCCCGCATAACTTAAGGCATCGTTTATTCTTGCTGTATAATATATATAAGGAAACTCTCCCACTGTTCCTGTATCACAATGACAATGTGCAGGATAAGAGTCTCCGTTTGTCACTACGGTATTAAATGTCGTTCCGACTCTGTTCTCGTTTGCCGTAATCAGAAAACCTGAAAAATCAAGTAAACTATGAAATACACCATTATCAGGGGTACAAATACCTTTCGGGGCTGCAAGTGCCACGCCACTAAAGGAGAAGATAAAGACAGCAAAGCACCACTGTATAATATACTTATTCATAAAAATCCTTTTAATGACATGTCACACCTTGTTCAATTAAGCCGCTCTCACTTTCTGGTATTGAAAGGGAATAATCGAAGGTGCATTTAGTGACGGCATTTTCACCCCAGGAGAGCATCACCTGCCCCTTTTCAGGAAGGCCCGAGAGATAAAGTTCTCCCTGGTCACCGACAATTCCTGAATCAGCGGAGCTTGTATTTTGTACAGAAGCAATAGCGCCAAAAGGCGCTGGCTTACCTTTTGCATTCATTACTCTGAAAAGAACGCGATAGCCCACGTGGGTAACAAATTCTGCTTTAACCACCGCGCCACGGGTGGGAACCATCGTAACGACGGTATTATCAAGTTCTATATTCGACTTCGAGAAATAGTTATCGCTGATTGCTACCCGGTTTTCATCATAAGGGTTTAGCTGTGTCTTGACCGTATAGCCACGCCAGTCCGTTGCTGCACCACGCATATTATCGATTTCCAAACCGGCGGCCCCTGGCGCTTTAACGAGAGCGATTGTTTCACCCAATTCCTGGCTTAACGTTACTCCTTCACTGTGCGCCAGAATGCCTCCCCTGATACCATAATTAAGTCGCTGGGAATTTTGGCTGTAGTTATAACTGCCGTTCACTGTGCCGTAAGTTCCGTCATAGGTCAGTGACATATTACCGCCGACTTCATCATCACGGCTGTTATAGGACTGCATTAAATTCCAGGAAAGATTATTTCTCTCCAGAGCCGTACCACTGAGTCCAAGTTGATGTGAGCTACCGGAATTATCGTTTTGTGAAACAGAATAGGTGGCGTAACTATTTCCCCACCAGCCCGATAAAGGAACAGAAAAAGAGAGCATGTAGATCTGCTCACTGGTGTTATCACTGGCATGGTTGTTACCCGTCCCCTGCCGGGCAGTATTGGAATAACTCCAGGAGACGTTCCACGAGAGACGCTTCCAGCTACTGCTGTAGCCAAATTGCATTAATCGTTCAACATCATCGGTATGCCAGTACTGTTGGCGACTTAATGTCAGATATAAGTTGCCATAATCTCTGCCCAGTGATTGCGTTAGCGTTCCTTCCACACGGCTGCGGCGGTTACCGGTTTCCCAAAAATCTTCAGGATTATTACGCCGGGACGCCCATTCATTGAGGGTATAATAGCCTTCGGTGGAGTAACGATAGCCAACCAGGCGCAAGCTGGTATCCGTATCATCAAAACGTTTCGAATACAGAAAGCGATAAGACTGACCGGTTTCCGTATCATCATGACTAAATTTCGCGCGGGCATGTGTCACATCAAAAGAAATTGCGCCCAGAGAACCTAGATCTTTACCCACGCCCAGAGCGGCAGAACCATAATTTTCAGCAGCCTGTATGCCACCATACAATGTAAAACCATGGGGAAAACCATGAAGGATCTGTGCCTGAAGAACATCAGGGGTAAAGCCATCTTCATCGCGCAATTCCCCCACACTGACATCAACATCGGTCTGACCTTCACGTTTGAGGATCGCCAAAGAGGCATAAGGTTGAGTGAATCGTTGTTCGCTACCATCTTCTTCTTTGATAGTCACGTCCAGATCGCCACCTGTGCTGGCAGTGTTGAGGTCGGTGATTTCAAAGGCACCTTGTGGAACGGCAGATTGATAAATCACGTAGCCATTCTGGCGAATGATGACAGTGGCATTGGATTTTGCAATTCCCCGAACTACTGGCGCAAACCCATTCTGGCTGGCAGGTAACATGTCGTTGTCGGTATACAGGCGTGCTCCGCGGATTTGTGTACTGTCAAAAATATCGCTCGCCGTCCACGTATCGCCGATCATAATCTGGCTTCTTAATGCCGCAATATCACGCTGTATCCAGGTGCTGATAGAGTTGTATTCCGCCCGACCATCAGTGGTGTTTAAGGTACTGTAATTACGTAGCCGCCATGACCCAATATTCAGCCCGTTGCGCAAATTGAGATAACTGGTATCTGTCTCCTCAGAACCATAATCCGAACGCAGGGTATGTGAACCAGAAAAATCGTAGTTGATAGTGAGCGCGTTAATCCCCTCATCCCAACGCGTGGGGCTTATGTAATCAAAAGCCATCGCGTCCATGTAGATTTGGGGAATGGATATATTCAGTTGTAATTTATCACTGTCGAACTGCCAGGATGAGCCTTCAATACGTGGCGCAGGATCAAGGCAGGTCGTTTCATCCACGTTATTGAGCGACTTCAAGGCATCAACTTTTACGCCAAAAGAGGCCAGCGTTTTTTTAATGGCAATAAAGCAGGCGTGTAGATCGGCATCGGGGTTATCCTGAACAAAAGTAACATCCTGACGTTCAAACATTTTCCCATTAATAAAAATATCAACGCTATAAACGCCAGGAGGCATCATATTTGCCCGGTTAAACTGACGAATATCGACTTCGGATTTATGGTCGATTTCCAGAAGCGCCGGATTGAATACACTGACCTCGGCCATCAGGCTTTGCGAGAAAATCAGACACGTCCCTGCCGTGAGGCCAACCACTATTCTGGTCGTCATCATAATACGCCTATCCTTATCCCTTGCTTACAGCATCATTTTTATCGGGTCACTGACTGCGCCGTAATCATTAATAAATCGCCAGGTCATTTGGCCTCCCGCAGAATTAGCAGGTAAAGGTAACGTGAGCGTTTCAAAAGGACGGATCATGTTGAGAGGCACATCATGACCATCAACGATGACATCCATCACACTGATATGAATTGGGTTGGGATTCTCTGCTATGAGATTTCGCCCTTCCCGGCGCCACTTCACCTTCGGTGCAGCCTCTTCGGGAATAAGGCGGATATTTGCAGGTCGCCAGAACAGCTTGATACGCGTTTTGACTGCGATTTCTAGCGAGTTCGCCGCTTTGTTGCTCGCAGAGGGCGGAATATTTTTAATATTCAGCCAGAAGACTGACTCGCGATCATCAGGCAATGACACACCTTTGGTGTGAATAATGCGTAATACTTTTTCTTGCGCGGGTTCTAATCGTGATACCGGAGGAATAACGGTAAACGGCGCTTTACTTTTATCCTCTTTATTAAACGGATCTACCCAAGCCTGGATGAGGTAAGGTATTTTTTCTTCTTTGCTAAATACAGAAATAGATTTATCGGCATTATTACTTAAGTAAACTACCCGCGTACCGCCAATGACAACACCTGCATAGGTTAATGCTGACTGGCCTAGAAAAAGGCTTAGTATAATAGCGATAAATAACTTACATGAAACTGTTGTTTTAAAGAGCCTGATTAAACAACTTTTTCTGGACATAACGACTCCCTGGCCAAAGCCAACTGAATAAAAAGGCCCTTGATAAATTATTTCTTATATTCGACGGTAAATTGTGAATCAGCGTTCGCCGTACCCGCCGTTACGGTCACATTGGTTGCCACATAGCGTGCAATAAACTTCATTTCTGCCTTGCCTTCAGCGTCGATAGCGGTATAAGCAGAGTCGTTATAAAGTTTAACCTGCGAATTATCGGACTGGTTAAAAATACGGATGCCGACGCCAGTAGCAACTATTGCAGCTCCTGTGCCAGTATAATCACCCGGATCGCTCGCAGTAATTGGTGTACCTACTTTCAGGTCACCGTCTCCGCCAGGCGCTTCGGTACCATCAAAACGAACGGCTGCCTGAGTGTAGGTTGCCGGGCACTTTTCAAGTTTAATACTGAACTGCTGTGGTGACGCCAGACTACCTACACCTGAAATGCGCTTTTGCTGACTTTACCCAGTGGAACGGTTTGATCGGCTGTATCGGAGGTAACTTCACAAGTAGTGTCGACAATTTCACCGACAAAATGAACAACACCATCCTCTGCCAGTGCATGCCCGGCCAACATTAAAGAAGCCAGAGTGAGTGCACTACCTATAATATTACGTTTCATAGAAACTCCATTGATATAATATATCCTTTAACCTGAATCATCACTTATATTAATAAGTGTGTTTATGATTCGCGGACATACTACATCAACGAAATAAAATTAGCTAAAAATAATATTAATTATTTGAATTTGAATATAAATTTATTATTTAAATATTATAAAAAATTGTATAAAATCAAGTGTGCAATCAGACATTAAAAACAAATCAGAATATATTCATATTGCCTAATATATAAATCATAATTTTATTAATGTTATTTATGAAAAAAAAGGGCCGCCAGATGGCAACCCTTTCATTATGCGTGTTCTGTTTTACTCAACCGTTACCGATTTTGCCAGGTTACGCGGCTGGTCAACGTCGGTGCCTTTGATCAGCGCGACATGATAAGCCAGCAACTGCAGCGGAACGGTGTAGAAGATCGGTGCAATAACCTCTTCCACATGCGGCATCTCGATGATGTGCATGTTATCGCTACCGACAAAACCAGCATCCTGATCGGCGAAGACGTACAACTGACCGCCACGCGCACGAACTTCTTCAATGTTGGATTTCAGTTTTTCCAGCAGTTCGTTGTTCGGTGCAACGACGATAACCGGCATATCGGCATCAATCAGCGCCAGCGGGCCGTGTTTCAGTTCGCCTGCAGCGTAGGCTTCAGCGTGAATGTAAGAGATCTCTTTCAGCTTCAATGCGCCTTCCAGCGCGATTGGGTACTGATCGCCACGGCCCAGGAACAGCGCATGATGCTTGTCAGAGAAATCTTCCGCCAGGGCTTCAATTCGTTTGTCCTGAGACAGCATCTGCTCAATACGGTTCGGCAGCGCCTGCAGACCATGCACGATATCATGCTCAATGGAGGCATCCAGACCTTTCAGGCGAGACAGTTTCGCCACCAGCATCAACAACACGGTTAACTGGGTGGTGAATGCTTTGGTGGACGCCACGCCGATTTCAGTACCGGCATTAGTCATCAGCGCCAGATCGGATTCACGTACCAGAGAAGAGCCTGCAACGTTACAGATTGCCAGCGAACCAAGATAACCCAGTTCTTTCGACAGACGCAGGCCCGCCAGGGTATCCGCGGTTTCGCCAGACTGCGACAGGGTGATCATCAGGCTGTTACGGCGCACGGCAGATTTGCGATAGCGGAATTCAGAAGCGATTTCGACGTCGCACGGAATACCTGCCAGCGATTCAAACCAGTAACGGGAAACCATACCGGAGTTGTAAGAAGTACCACAGGCGAGGATCTGAATATGCTCAACCTTCGACAGCAGTTCGTCGGCGTTCGGCCCCAGCTCGCTTAAATCCACCTGGCCGTGGCTGATGCGCCCGGTAAGGGTGTTTTTGATCGCGTTAGGCTGTTCGTATATCTCTTTCTGCATGTAGTGACGGTAAATACCTTTATCGCCCGCGTCATATTGCAGATTGGATTCGATATCCTGACGTTTCACTTCCGCGCCAGATTTATCGAAGATGGTTACCGAACGGCGAGTCACTTCGGCAATATCGCCCTCTTCGAGGAAGATAAAGCGACGGGTCACCGGCAGCAGCGCCAGCTGGTCAGAAGCGATAAAGTTTTCGCCCATACCGAGGCCAATAACCAACGGACTACCAGAACGTGCCGCCAGCAGGGTATCCGGGTGACGGGTATCCATAATTACCGTGCCATAAGCGCCACGCAGCTGTGGAATAGCACGCAGAACAGCTTCACGCAGAGTGCCACCCTGTTTCAGTTCCCAGTTCACCAGGTGCGCAATCACTTCGGTGTCGGTTTCAGAAACGAAGGTATAGCCACGGGCTTTTAACTCTTCACGCAGCGGTTCATGGTTTTCGATGATGCCGTTATGCACCACCACAATGTGTTCAGAAACATGCGGATGCGCATTCACTTCTGAAGGTTCGCCGTGCGTCGCCCAGCGAGTATGAGCAATACCCGTACCGCCATGCAGAGGATGTTCTTCCGCTGCCTGAGCCAGCATCTGGACTTTACCGAGACGACGTAGACGGGTCATATGACCTTCTGCGTCAACAACGGCCAGACCAGCAGAGTCATAACCGCGGTATTCCAGACGACGTAAACCTTCAAGAAGGATTTCTGCTACATCACGTTGCGCGATCGCGCCAACAATTCCACACATAGTTTTTGATTCCGGTTTATATCGTTGTCGGTCAACCTGTATGCCCGTTTTTTCGGGCGCCCCGAGCCTTGTAGAGAGTGGGGTTATTTTTATAGTTACTGCTTGTGGGAGGGAGATTATGTTATCTCCTCATCCCTGGAGGCCGGATTTACCCAGCCAGAATTACTTTTTCTTTGCCGGACGACGCCAGCCTTCTTTTTGCGACTGCGGCACGCGGCTGATAGCTAATGCGTTTTCGCCAACATTACGCGTCACAGTTGTACCGGCAGCAATCGTTGCACCTTTACCCACCGTTACAGGAGCCACCAGCTGGGTGTCGGAACCGACAAATACATCATCGCCGATAATGGTTTTGAATTTATTCGCTCCATCATAGTTGCAGGTAATGGTTCCCGCACCGATGTTAACGTTATCGCCGATCTCCGCATCGCCCAGGTAAGTCAGATGACCGGCTTTCGAACCTTTACCCAGACGCGCTTTTTTCATCTCAACGAAGTTACCGACGTGTGCGCCTTCCAGCAACTCAGCACCGGGGCGCAAGCGGGCAAACGGGCCGATGGTACAGGCCGCTGCCAGATTAGCATCTTCCACTACGGTATACGGGCTAATTTCGCAATCATCGCCAATCACGCTGTTTTTAATCACGCATCCGGTGCCGATTTTCACGCGATTACCGAGAGTAACGTTGCCCTCGATGATAACGTTAGTATCAATTTCAACATCGCGCCCGTGAGTTAGCGTACCGCGCAGATCAAAACGGGCTGGATCGCGCAACATAACGCCTGCTAACAACAGTTTTTCAGCCTGTTCGGACTGGTAAACGCGCTCCAGACGAGAGAGTTGCAGGCGGTTATTCACGCCTTCAACTTCGCTTAAACGTTGCGGGTGAACGGCAACGATTTCACGTCCTTCCTGATACGCCAGCGAAATAATATCGGTGATGTAGTATTCGCCCTGAGCGTTATTGTTGGTCAGCTTCGCCAACCAGCGTTTCATATCTGCGCCGTTGGCGATCAGAATGCCAGTGTTGATTTCCTGAATTTGACGCTGCTCGTCAGTGGCATCTTTATGCTCAACAATGCCAGTAACTTTGCCGTTTTCGCGGGTAATACGACCATAACCGGTCGGATCATCCAGTTTCACTGTCAGCAGGCCAATGCCGCCCTGCGGTTTAGCATCACGCAGGCGCTGGAGTGTTTCAACAGAGATCAGCGGCACGTCGCCATAGAGCATTAAAATGTCTTCATCATCGGCAAAGAAAGGTGCGGCCTGCTGCATTGCATGACCCGTACCCAGCTGTTCTGCCTGAAGCACCCAGTTAAGGTTGTCATCTTTCAGCGCCTGTTTAAGCAGATCGCCGCCGTGGCCGTAAACCAGGTGAACGTGCGCTGCGCCTAATTCATTTGCAGCATCAATGACATGCTGAACCATCGCTTTCCCGGCAAGGGTATGCAGCACTTTCGGAAGATCGGAATACATGCGAGTGCCTTTGCCTGCTGCAAGGATCACTACGCTCATAGCATTATTCAACATACGCGTCCTGACTGTAATTTGAGAACGAATTTAAACCGCTTCACATTGAAAAAACTACATTTTTTTCATCGTGAAATGGACAGGGGATAAATTGCTCAATAACGGATTATCCCCGCTGGCGAAAGAGCCATTTTCGACCATCGTCACGCCTTTTGTCTTCATAAAAGTAAGACACCACCTTCATTTAAGCGTCAGGCTGATGTTTTTGCTCTTATTTCGATCAATGAATAAACAGGAAAATCAGCGAAGGATTTCGCGTAATTATAAAAATGAGTTTAATTGCGGGATATAAAAATGCGCAGGATATAGCAGAACCAATCTCGCTGCGGCGCGCGAAAAAAAAAGCCAGCCTGTTTCCAGACTGGCTTTTGTGCTTTTCAAGCCGGTGTTACATCGCTTTTTTGGTCAACTCGATAACGCGCAGCTGCGCGATCGCTTTGGCCAGTTCCGCAGACGCCTGAGCGTAATCTACGTCGCCGTGAGAGCTGCTAATGTGCTCTTCAGCCTTACGTTTCGCTTCCATGGCTCGCGCTTCGTCGAGATCCTGGCCGCGAATTGCGGTGTCGGCCAGAACGGTCACGTTGCCAGGCTGCACTTCAAGAATGCCGCCAGACAGATAGATAAACTCTTCGTGACCGTGCTGTTTCACGATGCGAATCATACCAGGCTTAATGGCGGTGAGCAGCGGTGCGTGGCCCGGGTAAATTCCCAGTTCACCTTCGCTACCCGTTACCTGGATTTTCTCGACCAGACCAGAGAACATTTGTTGCTCTGCGCTGACGACGTCCAGGTGGTAAGTCATTGCCATATCACCCTCCGATTAAGGCGTTAAAGTTTTTTGGCTTTTTCCACAGCTTCTTCGATGGAACCGACCATGTAGAACGCCTGCTCCGGCAGGTGATCGTATTCGCCTTCCATGATGCCTTTAAAGCCACGGATGGTGTCTTTCAGGGAGACGTATTTACCCGGAGAACCGGTGAATACTTCTGCCACGAAGAACGGCTGGGACAGGAAGCGCTGGATCTTACGAGCACGCGCTACCACCAGTTTGTCTTCTTCAGACAGTTCATCCATACCCAGGATGGCGATAATGTCTTTCAGTTCCTGATAACGTTGCAGGATGGACTGAACGCCACGCGCAGTGTCGTAGTGTTCCTGGCCAACCACCAGCGGGTCCAGCTGACGGCTGGTGGAGTCCAGCGGGTCAACGGCCGGGTAGATACCCAGAGACGCGATCTGACGGCTCAGTACCACGGTTGCGTCAAGGTGCGCAAAGGTGGTTGCCGGAGACGGGTCAGTCAAGTCATCCGCAGGTACGTATACTGCCTGTACGGAGGTGATAGAACCGGTTTTGGTGGAGGTGATACGTTCCTGCAGAACGCCCATCTCTTCCGCCAGGGTCGGCTGATAACCTACCGCTGAAGGCATACGACCCAGCAGTGCGGATACTTCCGTACCGGCCAGGGTGTAACGATAGATGTTGTCAACGAACAGCAGTACGTCACGACCTTCGTCACGGAATTTCTCAGCCATGGTCAGACCGGTCAGAGCAACGCGCAGACGGTTTCCCGGCGGCTCGTTCATCTGGCCATACACCAGGGATACTTTGTCGATAACGTTGGAGTCGGTCATTTCGTGGTAGAAGTCGTTACCCTCACGAGTACGTTCACCTACGCCCGCAAACACAGAGTAACCGGAGTGCTCGATCGCGATGTTACGAATAAGCTCCATCATGTTTACGGTTTTACCTACACCCGCACCACCGAACAGACCAACTTTACCGCCCTTAGCGAACGGACACATCAGGTCGATAACTTTGATACCGGTTTCCAGCAGTTCCTGAGAGTTTGACAGCTCTTCGTAGGAAGGTGCTGCGCGGTGAATCGCCCAACGCTCTTCTTCACCGATCTCGCCTTTCATGTCGACCGGTTCGCCCAGTACGTTCATGATACGGCCCAGAGTCGCTTTACCTACCGGGACTTCGATCGGGTGTTCGAGGTCTTTTACATCCAGACCGCGACGCAGACCGTCGGAGGAACCCATTGCGATGGTACGCACGATACCGCCGCCGAGCTGCTGCTGAACTTCCAGCACCAGACGCTCATTACCATTTGCACCTCAAGAGCATCGTACACGCGCGGTACGGCATCCTGAGGGAATTCGACGTCAACTACGGCGCCGATTACCTGGACAATCTTTCCAGTAGCCATCTTAAATCCTCTACGAAATAACCTGTTTAAACCGCGGCGGCCCCCGAGACGATCTCGGTGAGTTCCTGAGTAATGCTGGCCTGACGAGCTTTGTTGTATACCAACTGCAGCTCTTTAATCAGGCTGCCGCCATTGTCGGTCGCGGCTTTCATCGCCACCATACGGGCGGCCTGCTCGCTGGCCAGGTTTTCTACCACGCCCTGATAAACCTGAGATTCGACATAACGACGCAGCAGGGTATCCAGCAACGCCTTCGGATCGGGTTCGTACAGGTAATCCCAGGATTTATGCTTCAGATCATCATCATCTGATGCCGGTAACGGCAGCAGCTGGCTGATGGTCGGAACCTGAGACATGGTGTTAATAAATTTGTTGCTGACAATGTAAAGCTTGTCCAGACGGCCTTCGTCGTAGGCCTGCAACATCACTTTTACCGGACCGATCAGTTCGGACAGGGAAGGGTTATCTCCCATGCCTGTAACCTGGGCAACAACATTGCCGCCCACGGAACTGAAGAACGACACACCTTTCGAGCCGATCATTGCGAGGTCGCATTGAACGCCTTTGTCGGTCCAGGTCTTCATTTCCGCCAGCAGTTTTTTGAACAGGTTAATGTTCAAACCACCGCACAAACCACGGTCGGTCGACACCACCAGGTAGCCCACGCGTTTAACGTCGCGTTCTTCCAGGTATGGGTGCTTATATTCCAGATTACCGTGCGCAAGGTGACCAATCACTTTGCGCATGGTTTCTGCATAAGGACGGCTGGCCGCCATGCGATCCTGCGATTTACGCATTTTGGAAGCGGCGACCATCTCCATCGCTTTAGTGATCTTTTGCGTGTTCTGGACGCTTGCGATCTTACTACGTATCTCTTTTGCGCCGGCCATGAGCTTCTCCTCAATGCCTTGCGGCCTGCCCTAAGGCAAGCCGCCAGACGTTACCAGGATTGGGTTGCTTTGAAGGAATCGAGGATGCCTTTCAGCTTGCCTTCGATTTCGTCGTTGTAGCCACCGGTCTGGTTGATCTCTTGCATCAACGGAGCGTGATCACGGTCGACGTAAGCCAGCAGAGCGGCTTCGAAGCTGCCGATTTTCGACAGTTCAACATCCGCCAGGTAACCACGTTCTGCTGCGAACAGAACCAGAGACTGTTGCGCAACAGACATCGGCGCATACTGTTTCTGTTTCAGCAGTTCGGTCACTTTCTGACCGTGGTCAAGCTGCTTACGAGTTGCATCGTCAAGGTCGGATGCAAACTGAGAGAACGCTGCCAGTTCACGATACTGTGCCAGAGCGGTACGGATACCACCGGACAGTTTTTTCATGATCTTGGTCTGTGCTGCACCACCAACACGGGATACGGAGATACCCGGGTTAACCGCAGGACGAATACCGGCGTTGAACAGGTTGGTTTCCAGGAAGATCTGACCATCGGTAATGGAGATTACGTTGGTCGGAACGAACGCAGAAACGTCACCCGCCTGAGTTTCGATAATCGGCAGTGCGGTCAGAGAACCGGTTTTCCCTTTCACTTCACCTTTGGTGAAGGCTTCAACGTATTCGGCGTTAACACGCGCAGCACGCTCCAGCAGACGAGAGTGGAGGTAGAATACGTCGCCCGGGAATGCTTCACGTCCTGGCGGACGACGGAGCAACAGGGAGATCTGACGGTAAGCAACAGCCTGTTTAGACAGGTCATCGTAAATGATCAGCGCATCTTCACCGCGGTCACGGAAGTATTCGCCCATTGCGCAACCGGCATACGGTGCCAGGTATTGCAGTGCAGCGGATTCAGACGCGGTTGCTACCACAACGATGGTGTTAGCCAGTGCGCCGTGCTCTTCCAGTTTACGTACCACGTTAGAAATGGTGGACGCTTTCTGGCCGATAGCGACATAGATACATTTGATACCGGAATCGCGCTGGTTGATGATGGCATCAATAGCCAGTGCGGTTTTACCGGTCTGACGGTCACCGATGATCAATTCACGCTGACCACGACCGATTGGGATCATGGAGTCAACGGCTTTATAACCGGTCTGTACCGGCTGATCTACGGACTGACGTTCGATAACGCCCGGAGCGATTGCTTCTACAGCAGAGAAGCCGTCGTGATCCAGCGGACCTTTACCGTCGATTGGTGCACCCAGAGTGTTAACCACACGGCCCAGCAGGCCACGGCCAACAGGAACTTCCAGGATACGGCCAGTACACTTAACTTTCATGCCTTCGGCAAGGTCAGCGTACGGACCCATAACAACCGCACCTACAGAGTCGCGCTCGAGGTTCAGTGCGATAGCGTAACGGTTACCCGGCAGGGAGATCATTTCACCCTGCATACAATCGGCCAGGCCGTGAATGCGGATAACACCGTCACTTACAGAAACAATAGTACCTTCGTTGTGAGCTTCACTCACAACATTGAACTGAGCAATGCGCTGCTTGATCAGTTCGCTGATTTCGGTGGAATTCAGTTGCATGCTCCAGTCCCCTTAAGACTGCAAGACGTCTGCAAGGCGCTCAAGACGACCGCGTACGCTGCCATCAATGACCATATCACCCGCTCGGATGATAACGCCTGCCATTACAGACTTATCGATTTTGCAATTCAGCTTAACTTTGCGTGACAGACGTTTTTCCATCGCAGCAGAAATTTTCGCGAGCTGTTGTTCACTCAATGCAGCAGCGGAAATGACGTCTACCTCAGCGGTAGCCTCACTCACGGCACGCAGGTGAATAAACTGCTCCAGAACATCCGGGAGCGCGTTAAGACGACCATTTTCAGCCATAACCCGAATCAGGTTCTGACCGTTTTCGTCCAGTTGCTCACCACAAACTGCGATAAACGACTCGGCGAGCGTTTCTGGCGCCAGTGCACCAGAGAGAAGCTCTGCCATCTGTTCGTTTTTGGTTACCTCGGCGGCAAACGCCAGCATGTCCTGCCAGCGTTCTACACTTTGGTGTTCGACGGCAAAGTCAAAAGCTGCTTTGGCGTAGGGGCGAGCTACCGTAATAAATTCAGACATCAGCCCCTCCCTCCTTACAGTTCAGCGACAAGTTTATCCACGATGTCGCTGTTAGCAGCTTCATCCACGGAACGTTCGATGATCTTCTCGGCGCCAGCAACAGCCAGGATAGCAACTTGCTTACGCAGCTCTTCACGGGCACGTTTACGCTCGGCTTCAATTTCCGCCTGCGCCTGGGCCACGATTTTAGTACGTTCCTGTTCTGCCTCAGCTTTCGCTTCGTCCAGAATCTGCGAGCGGCGTTTGTTCGCCTGCTCGATGATTACCTGGGCTTCCGCTTTCGCTTTTTTCAGCTGGTCGGTCGCGCTGGCCTTTGCAAGGTCAAGGTCCTTATGTGCTCGTTCTGCAGAAGCAAGGCCGTCAGCAATTTCTTTTTGACGTTTTTCGATGGCTGCCATTAATGGCGGCCATACGTACTTCATGCAGAACAGAACGAACAGGACAAACGCGATGGCCTGGCCGAGGATTGTTGCGTTAAGATTCACAGCACAATGCCTCTATTTAGTTAACGTTCTGATATTGCTCTTTAAATAAAAGCAACGCTTACTACGCGACAGCGAACATCACGTACAGACCCAGACCTACAGCGATCATCGGGATAGCATCCACCAGACCCATAACGATAAAGAACTGAGTACGCAGCAGAGGAATCAGATCAGGTTGACGCGCTGCGCCTTCCAGGAATTTACCCCCGAGGATGCCGATACCGATCGCAGCACCGATTGCCGCCAGACCCATCATCACAGCGGCAGCCATGTACAGCAGATCCATATTCAGGTTTTCCATGACAGTCTCCAGTTTGTTTCAGTTAAAACGTAGTAGTGTTGGTAAATTAATGTTCTTCAGACGCCATCGACAGATAGACGATCGTCAGAACCATGAAGATGAAGGCTTGCAGCGTAATGATCAGGATGTGGAAAATGGCCCACGGCACATTCAGGATCCACTGTGACCACCACGGCAACAGACCAGCAATCAGAATGAAAATCAGCTCACCGGCATACATGTTACCGAACAGTCGCAAACCGAGTGAAACTGGTTTGGACAGCAGGCTTACCCCTTCAAGGATTAAGTTGACAGGAATGAACGCCCAGTGATTGAACGGCTGCAGCGTCAACTCTTTCGTGAAGCCGCCGATGCCTTTCATTTTGATGCTGTAGAACAGAATCAGGATAAATACGCCCAGTGCCATAGACAGCGTTACGTTCACGTCCGCAGACGGAACCACACGCAGTGCAGGCAGACCCAGTACATGTTCAGCAATGTACGGCAGCAGGTCGATAGGCAGTAAATCCATCAGGTTCATCAGGAATACCCAGACGAAGATCGTCAGGGCCAGCGGAGCAATCAGCTTGCTTTTGCCATGGTACATGTCTTTCACGCTACCATTAACAAAGCCGATCACCAGCTCAATCGCGGTCTGAAACTTACCTGGCACACCGCTGGTCGCCTTTTTGGCTACGCTACGGAATAAAACCAGGAACAACAGACCCAGCACCACCGAGAAGAACATGGAGTCAATATTAATTGTCCAGAAGGTGGCTGGGGGGTTATGCGGATCCACCAGCGAGAATGTACGCAGGTCCAGCTGAAGGTTATTCAGGTGGTGTCCTATGTAATCCTGCGGCGTCATATTTTCTGAAGCCATGATGCCTTTTACCCTTTGTTGTTAATTACAGCCGGTGCCAGTATCTGAACCACCAGCACCAAAACCCACGTAACGATCAGCGGCAAGAATACCGCCTTTAAAACAGCCAACGCCACCACCAGTAACACCAACATCGCCAGAACTTTGAAAGCTTCGCCAAATGCGAACGTCCAGGCCACCCGGCCTTTCGCTGGTGTATGCGCCTGGTGACGCCAGGCAAATATCATAAAAAAAAACGTTAGGCAGAAAGACTGCCAGGCCTCCACTTAACGCAGAGACGCCCCAGAAGGGGTCTTTGAGGCTGAACAGCAATCCACTTGCTATCACCACCAGTAACTGAACGAGCAGAAGCTTCCGAGCAACGTTTCGACTCAAGAGCGACACAGACATCACGTTTTTCACTCCTGCTCCCTTCGAGGTATGCCGCGTGTCGTATAAAACTTTCTTTAAGGCTTAGAGTCAAGCATCAAAAAGCGGTCAAATTATACGGTGCGCCCCCGTGATTTCAAACAATAAGTAGCCAAAAGGTGAATAAATGTTTAAATATTTTTCCAGTGCATACAATTGCGACTTTTCTGCTAACCGTGGTGGATCATGAAAAACTGTAAATAACGCGTAAACACTAGTGGTAAAGCGTGCTTCAGATCACATATCGAGCATGTTCACCCGTAGCATATTTATTTACTTGGCAAATGATGCCTTTGCAAGCTTCTGATATTTCAGTCTAAAAACAGATACTCTTTTCACAAATAGCATTTACACAACAAAAACCACCCATTGACATTCTTAATAAAACTTTAACAGACAATTATGGTTCTTAGCGCTAATTTTTAGCAGCCTGATATTTTCACTAATGACTTATTTTCTGCTTACCAAAAAAGCCACGTTACTTTGTTGATGCAAAATAGTGAACGTGGCGTTAAATGTAACCAGTTATATCAGTAGAAAACCTGGTTGTTGTTAACAGTCTAACCGGTCAATTTTTTATTATTTTTTTGATAAAAATTAAATTTTATTTGCTTTAATCACCACCAGATGACGTTCGCCATCCAGAGCGGGAACCTGAAGTTTAACCACTGATTCGACCTGATATTCTTCAGGCAACAAAGCGATTTCATCTTCCGGCATTTGACCTTTCAACGCATAAAAACGGCCTTGCTCACCAGGAAGATGATGGCACCAGCTCACCATATCGTTCAAAGACGCAAAAGCGCGGCTAATTACGCCATCAAACGGCGGCTCTGACGGAAACTCTTCTACCCTGCTCTGTACTGGTTCAATGTTTTCCAGTTTCAGTTCATGTTGCACCTGACGGAGGAAACGCACGCGTTTACCAAGGCTATCCAGCAGCGTGAAATGGGCTTCAGGACGCACGATGGAAAGCGGTATGCCAGGCAACCCCGGTCCGGTTCCCACATCGATAAAACGCTCACCTTGCAAATATGGAGCAACGACAATGCTGTCGAGAATATGGCGTACCAGCATCTCGTTAGGATCGCGGACCGAGGTCAGGTTGTACGCCTTATTCCATTTATGCAGCATATTTACGTAGGCAATAAGCTGATTTTTCTGGTGATCGGTAAGCGAAATTCCTGCGTCTTTCAGCAGTGAAGAGAGTTTGTTGAGCACGGTGATTACCTGTTCTTGATGCGTTGCCAGGTAAGCGGGTGCTTACCTGGCATTTTTAATGCGTTATGCGCTACGACGCAGCATACCCTGTTTTTTCAGCCACACCAGCAGAATGGAGATGGCCGCAGGTGTGACGCCAGAAATACGCGAAGCCTGACCGATAGAGGCCGGTTTGTGATCGTTAAGTTTGGCGATCACTTCGTTAGACAGACCGGATACCTGGCGGTAATCCAGCGTCGCAGGCAGCAGCGTGTTCTCGTTACGCTGTTGCTTTTCGATCTCATCTTGCTGGCGCGCAATATAACCTTCGTATTTAACCTGAATCTCAACCTGTTCCGCCGCCTGTTCGTCTGTCAACGCAGGGGAAAACGGCGTCAGCGTGGTTAATTTTTCATACGTCATTTCCGGACGACGCAGCAGATCTTCACCGCTGGCTTCACGGGAAAGCGGCGCAGTCAGGTGAGCATTCACTTCGCTGCAGCTTCCGCCGACGGGGTTACCCAGGTCGATTTCAGACGCTGACGCTCACGCTCGATGTTCTCAAGCTTCTCGTTAAAGCGCGCCCAGCGTTCGTCATCTACCAGACCCAGTTCACGACCGATTTCAGTCAAACGCAGATCCGCGTTATCTTCGCGCAGCATCAGACGATATTCTGCGCGGGAGGTAAACATACGGTACGGTTCTTTGGTACCCAGCGTGCAGAGGTCGTCCACCAGCACACCAAGATAAGCCTGAGAACGCGCAGGCGCCCAACCTTCTTTGTCTGCGGACAGACGGGCAGCGTTAAGACCGGCCAGCAAACCTTGCGCAGCGGCTTCTTCATAACCGGTAGTGCCGTTAATCTGACCAGCAAAGAACAGCCCCTGGATAAACTTACTCTCCAGCGTTGGTTTCAGGTCACGCGGATCGAAGAAGTCATATTCGATGGCATAACCAGGACGCACGATCTTCGCATTTTCCATCCCCTGCATGGAGCGGACGATTTGCATCTGCACATCGAACGGCAGGCTGGTGGAGATACCGTTCGGATAAATTTCGTTAGACGTCAGCCCTTCCGGTTCAAGGAAGATCTGATGCTGATTTCTGTCGGCAAAGCGCATGACTTTGTCTTCGATCGACGGGCAGTAGCGTGGGCCGACACCTTCGATCACCCCTGCGTACATTGGGCTACGATCGAGGTTACTGCGGATCACATCATGGGTTTTCTCGTTGGTATGGGTGATATAACACGGCACCTGCTGGGGGTGCTGGGCCGCATTGCCCATGAACGAGAATACCGGCATTGGGTTATCGCCATGCTGTTGCGCCAGCACGCTGAAGTCGATAGTGCGCGCATCGATACGCGGCGGCGTCCCGGTTTTCAGACGACCAACGCGCAGCGGCAGTTCACGCAAACGGCGAGAAAGCGGAATGGATGGCGGATCACCAGCACGGCCACCGCTGTAATTATCCAGACCGATATGAATTTTACCGTCGAGGAACGTCCCAACGGTGAGCACGACGGCTTTGGCACGGAACTTCAGTCCCATTTGGGTGACAGCACCAACCACGCGATCGTTTTCGACAATAAGATCCTCAACTGCCTGCTGGAAGATCATCAGATTCGGTTGGTTCTCCAGCGCCGTGCGTACCGCCTGACGATAGAGCACACGATCCGCCTGAGCGCGAGTAGCGCGAACCGCCGGCCCTTTGCTGGCGTTTAGTATCCTAAACTGGATACCTGCCTGATCGATCGCTTTCGCCATCAGACCGCCGAGTGCATCCACTTCTTTTACCAGATGTCCCTTCCCAATACCGCCGATCGCCGGGTTGCAGCTCATCTGCCCCAGAGTGTCGATATTGTGTGTCAAAAGCAGAGTCTGTTGACCCATACGCGCCGCGGCCATCGCAGCCTCGGTGCCTGCATGACCCCCGCCAATGATGATGACGTCAAAAGGATCCGGATAAAACATGGTGATTGCCTCGCATAACGCGGTATGAAAATGGATTGAAGCCCGGGCCGTGGATTCTACTCAACTTTGTCGGCTTGAGAAAGACCCGGGATCCTGGGTATTAAAAAGAAGATCTATTTATTTAGAGATCTGTTCTATTGTGATCTCTTATTAGGATCGCACTGCCCTGTGGATAACAAGGATCCGGCTTTTAAGATCAACAACCTGGAAAGGATCATTAACTGTGAATGATCGGTGATCCTGGACAGTATAAGCTGGGATCAGAATGAGGGGTTATACACAACTCAAAAACTGAACAACAGTTGTTCTTTGGATAACTACCGGTTGATCCAAGCTTCCTGACAGAGTTATCCACAGTAGATCGCACGATCTGTATACTTATTTGAGTAAATTAATCCACGATCCCAGCCATTCTTCTGCCGGATCTTCCGGAATGTCGTGATCAAGGATGTTGATCTTCAGTGTTTCACCAATCTGTTTTGCACCGGAATTTTTGAGTTCTGCCTCGAGTTTATCGATGGCCCCACAAAAAGTGTCGTATTCACGACTGCCAATACCGATTGCGCCAAAGCGCACCGCAGAAAGATCGGGCTTTTGTTCCTGCAATGCTTCATAGAAAGGAGAAAGGTTGTCCGGAATGTCTCCGGCACCGTGGGTTGAACTGATAACCAGCCAGATCCCAGAGGCAGATAAATCTTCTAACAGCGGACCGTGCAGCGTTTCGGTGGTAAAACCCGCCTCTTCCAGCTTTTCAGCCAGGTGTTCTGCTACATATTCGGCACCGCCCAGGGTGCTGCCGCTGATAAGAGTGATATCTGCCATAAACCGCCACCTTTATTAAGAGTGGCGTATTGTACGCTGTGAACGCGCTGGGATCTACCTGTGGAAAAGTATGGGATTAAAAAAGCTGATCAGGGCTTAATGGTACGCATGATCGGGTTCTGCAGGACGATCAATGTCTCGGTGGACTGAATTTCATCAATTGTTTGGATCTTGTTGATAAGTACATGCTGGAGAGCATCGATCGAACGGCACATCACTTTTATAAAGATGCTGTAGTGGCCGGTGGTGTAATAGGCTTCGGTGACTTCGTCGAGACTTTCCAGCTTTGCCAGCGCGGAAGGATAGTCTTTTGCGCTCTTCAGGATAATGCCGATAAAACAGCCTACGTCATAACCGAGCTGTTTTGGGCTGACGTCGATACGGGCGCCGGTAATGATCCCCGCCTGCTTCATTTTCTCTACACGAACGTGAATCGTCCCCGGGCTTACGCCAAATTGTTTCGCCAGTTCGGCGTAAGCGGTGCGTGCATTGCCCATTAACGCTTCCAGGATGCCGCGGTCCAGATTGTCGATCAGATAATTTTCCATAGGATTTTCTTATGTGTATTGATGATTTATTCTATTTTAGCCTTCTTTTTTAACGAATCAAAAGTGAGTTAGGCTTTTTATTGAATGATTATTGCATGTGTGTCGGTTTTTGTTGCTTAATCATAAGCAACAGGACGCAGGAGTATAAAAAATGAAAACCGCTTACATTGCCAAACAACGTCAAATTAGCTTCGTGAAATCTCACTTTTCTCGTCAACTGGAAGAACGCTTAGGGCTGATTGAAGTCCAGGCGCCGATTCTTAGCCGTGTGGGGGATGGCACGCAGGATAACTTGTCGGGCTGTGAAAAAGCGGTACAGGTAAAAGTGAAAGCTCTGCCTGATGCCCAGTTCGAAGTGGTTCATTCACTGGCGAAGTGGAAACGTCAGACATTAGGGCAACACGACTTCAGCGTGGGCGAAGGGCTGTACACGCACATGAAAGCCCTTCGCCCCGATGAAGACCGTCTTTCCCCGCTGCACTCGGTCTATGTTGACCAGTGGGACTGGGAACGTGTAATGGGCGACGGTGAGCGTCAATTCTCCACTCTGAAAAGCACAGTAGAGGCGATCTGGGCGGGAATTAAAGCAACCGAAGCTGCTGTTAGCGAAGAGTTTGGTCTGGCACCGTTCCTGCCGGATCAGATCCACTTCGTACACAGCCAGGAGTTACTGGCTCGTTATCCGGATCTCGATGCCAAAGGGCGTGAGCGGGCGATTGCGAAAGATCTTGGCGCGGTATTCCTCGTCGGGATTGGTGGCAAGCTGAGTGATGGTCATCGCCACGACGTGCGCGCACCGGATTATGATGACTGGAGCACCCCGTCAGAGCTGGGGCATGCGGGTCTGAACGGCGATATTCTGGTATGGAACCCGGTACTGGAAGATGCGTTTGAGCTTTCTTCCATGGGGATCCGCGTGGATGCCGACACACTGAAGCATCAACTGGCGCTGACCGGTGATGAAGATCGTCTGCAGCTGGAATGGCATCAGGCGCTGCTGCGTGGTGAAATGCCGCAGACCATCGGCGGCGGTATCGGCCAGTCTCGTTTGACTATGCTGCTGCTGCAACTGCCGCATATCGGCCAGGTTCAGTGTGGTGTATGGCCGGCAGCCGTTCGCGAGAGCGTCCCTTCTCTGCTGTAATCGTTTATCGCCGCCAGCGTCTGAGCAGGCGGCTTCGCATCCCGGTATCAAAGCGCCAGATATGATCGAAAATGCGCATGATGCCGGGTTTGCCGTGTGCCGACATCGCCACGGCATGAAAGCGATGCTGATGTACCCGCTGCAACTCTTTCACTTTACTCGTCACATCGTCAGGCAACCGCTGGGCGATAAAATCAGAAATCACCACCGCATCAGCGTCAAACCATTCCCGACTTTGTAAGCGTTCCATAATGGCGCGAAAGCAACTGGCCAGATCGGTGCCGCCACGAAACTGCTGACTTAAAAAGCGGATCGCTTGTTCAAGACCTTGTGGGCCTGAAAGCTCGTAACGGACGATCTCGGTGGAAAATAACATAATATAGCAGCGTCTATTTTCAGCGAGGGCTATGCGCATCAAGGCCAGGCAGAACGCTTTCGCACACTGCTCATTAAAACCGCCCATTGAGCCGGAAGTATCTACGCAGACAATAAACGGTCCACGCGGTTGTTCGTCGTAATCTTTATGTACCACCGGGCGTTCGATCACTTTTTCACGCCATGATTCACCGTGCAGACGATAGGTGAGCAACTGTTTTTCCACCAGCCGACGATAAAATTCATATTCCAGTTCAGTGATGCCCAGTGTCGCCAGTTCCGGCGGCAGAAGGCGTAAAATATCATCGCTTTGTTGCAGGCCATCAACCTGCTCAGGAACGGTTGCCGGTTCGCGCACCATGGTGCGGAAGGTTTCCATCTGCGCATCGTTGCGGGGGATTGATTTGGCCTCCCGCGAACGTCCCAGCTGTTCCGCCAGACGTTTCAGTTCCGGCTGTTCGTTAAGAAATTCCCCGTATTTCACAATCAACTGATAGTCGCCGCGTTTAAGCTGACCGGCGCTCATATCCCACAGACGACCGGCTGCGGTGTTGTTATCTGCCAGAACTGGTTCGAGCTGTCCGCTTAATGTCATGCGTTCCTGAACTTCGCTCAACAGTTGTTCGCGTTCTTCTTCTAATAACTGCTGATTCAGGGTCGTCGCTTGCACAATCAGGCTTAAGCGCCAACGCTGGAGAAAAAGCGTATGCAATGACGGAGTGATAGTGCTGTTAGCATCAACCAGCTGTCGGGCTTGTTCGGCCCACGGGGAATTCAGACGATGCAGTAAGTCCAGAATCTGGGGTAGCTGCACAATAAACTGCGGCGTGGAGAGAAGCTGGCTTTGCTGATAGCACATGACCTCTTCAGTGAGTTCCGGCGGGACACGCGCATCTTTCAGGCGGCTATGCAGCACCTCACGCCAGCGGGGAATATCATCGGTGATTGCCGCCTTGAGGCGCGGGAATTTTTCAAAGAATACCGCCAGCTGCGGTGAGGCCAGCAGCGCGATGATCATCTCTTCGATCAATCCCTCTTCGCTGACGGCCAGCATCACATTGAGCGTATCCAGTGTTAGCATTGTTGCGCCTGGCGAATCTGGGCGCCGACATCCTGTAGGCTGGCTTCAATGCGACCTAACCAGTCGCCAGGGATAAACAGACATTTTTGCTGTTCGCTGAATAAAACGTGTTGCTTACGCCAGTCGCTTTCAAGCTCTTCCAGCTGTTGTTTTATTTCACCTGGTAGACCTTCAGCCGATGAACCGGGGAGCGCCAGCATACTGCCTTGTAAACTTACATCGCGTACAACCAGATGTTGGGCGCTATCAACTTCCAGATTCAGTTTCTGGGCAAAGCCGATACCGTTCAGTTTGCCACGAATTTCACCACCTTTGCTCAGCCACTGTTCCAGCGCGCTACGCTCAAAGGAGATATGAACTACTTCCATATCATGCAGTTTTAACGGTTTTTGCAGCAGCAGAGTCAGATTGGAATCAGTAACGTTGACAGGAAGCTGATACTGCTGACGACGGCTGAAAATGCCGCCCAGACGAATTACCGTTAAGGCTGTTTTATCGCTTTGTTGCTGCTGGAGTTGCAGACGACGTTGCACAATCGCGCCCAGGCGGGTCAACATCCCTTGCTGTTGCCAGGCGTGACCGGTCATCAATACATCAATTTGTTGTTGAATCAAATTCAGGCTTTGCGCGTCATACCACAGGCAATCTTTCAGCAAGATAAGATCAACCGGGGCAACAGCACTGCGACCACTAAAAAAAGCGCTGGCCTGCAATAAGCGGATCGCTTTTTTCCAGCGGCGATCGGAGACGTAAGGCGCATCCGGTAATTTATCCAGTTGCTGGCGCAGCATAAAAATTAGCTCAAATACATGATCGGGCAGCGTAATTTCACTAATCTCTTTCTGCCAGCGTTCATATTCTTCATCAGTGACCTGCAAGGCGGCAGGAACCGGATTGTTATTTTCATCTTGTTGGCTGGTCAGCATGGAGCGGAAATTTGCTTTATCCTGCACTTTATCTAACCACAGACGAATCAGCATGCGGTCATATAATGCTTCCAGACTGCTGTCTGCTTCCGGCAGTTCGTTGGAGGCCGCCACGAGCAAGCGCATCGGGATTTTTTCGACATGAGCACCGTTACGGAATTGACGTTCGTTAATGGCGGTGAGCAGGGTATTAAGAATCGCCGGGCCAGCTTTCCAGATTTCATCCAGAAAGACGATTTCTGCTTCCGGCAGGTAACCGCTGGTTAAGCGTTCATAGCGTCCCTCATCTTTTAACGCCTGAATGGAAAGGGGGCCAAAAACTTCTTCCGGGGTGGAGAAGCGGGTCATCAGATATTCAAAATCGCGCGCATTCTGGAAGGCGAATTTTAAGCGACGGGCGATCAGACTTTTAGCAATACCTGGGGGGCCAAGCAGGAACACGCTTTCACCACTTAATGCCGCTAACAAACACAGGCGGATGGCGTGGCTACGTTCATAAAGCCCCTTTTCCAGGGCGCTGCTCAGGCGGGAAATTCTTTCCGCTAATAAATGAGGGTGAGCCATAATGAAGTGGCGTCCTTTCGTCAAAAGTTCTGCGTAAATTGCGAGTATAGACGTTTCTTGCTGGTGGCAAAAATAAGTCTCAAAGAAGGGATATTTTTCTTTGAGCCAGGTTAATGTGGCCGCATTTAGGAGTACGATTTTGCCGTTAATCGTGCATACTGAGCGCTTTTTTGTGGGCCAAGGGACTACGCACACATTTCATATTTCAACGAAAGACTAGTCTATGAGCACTGATAATAAGCAATCGTTGCCCGCGATAACCCTCGCGGCGATTGGAGTTGTCTACGGCGATATTGGTACCAGCCCGTTATATACACTTCGTGAATGTTTGTCCGGCCAGTTTGGTTTTGGCGTTGAACGCGATGCCGTGTTTGGCTTTTTATCGCTGATCTTCTGGCTGCTAATCTTTGTGGTTTCCATCAAATACCTTACCTTCGTGATGCGCGCGGATAACGCCGGTGAAGGGGGGATCCTGACGTTGATGTCGCTTGCCGGGCGTAATACGTCGGCGCGAACCACATCAATGTTGGTGATTATGGGGCTAATCGGTGGCAGCTTTTTCTATGGCGAAGTCGTCATAACACCCGCCATTTCGGTGATGTCTGCCATTGAAGGTCTGGAAATCGTCGCCCCGCAACTGGATACCTGGATAGTTCCCCTCTCAATCATCGTTCTTACTTTACTGTTTATGATTCAAAAACATGGCACTGCTATGGTCGGTAAGCTGTTTGCGCCGATCATGCTGACCTGGTTTTTGATTCTGGCAGGGCTGGGGTTACGTAGCATTATTGCTAACCCGGAAGTGCTGCATGCACTGAATCCGATGTGGGCGGTGCATTTCTTCCTTGAATACAAAACGGTTTCTTTTATTGCATTAGGGGCGGTGGTGCTGTCGATTACCGGTGTCGAGGCGCTGTATGCCGATATGGGGCATTTTGGTAAGTTCCCGATTCGCCTGGCGTGGTTCACCGTCGTATTGCCTTCCTTAACCCTTAATTACTTCGGCCAGGGAGCGCTGTTGTTAAAGAACCCGGAAGCGATTAAGAACCCGTTCTTCCTGTTAGCACCGGATTGGGCGCTAATCCCGCTGCTGATCATCGCTGCACTGGCAACGGTGATTGCCTCGCAGGCAGTTATCTCTGGCGTTTTCTCATTGACGCGTCAGGCGGTACGTCTGGGATATTTGTCGCCGATGCGCATTATTCACACCTCCGAAATGGAGTCAGGGCAAATCTATATTCCGTTTGTGAACTGGATGCTCTATGTCGCGGTCGTGATTGTGATTGTTAGCTTTGAGCACTCCAGTAACCTGGCGGCGGCGTATGGGATTGCGGTAACCGGAACGATGGTGCTGACGTCTATTCTTTCGACTACCGTGGCGCGTCAGAACTGGCACTGGAATAAGTATTTTGTTGCGCTGATCCTGATAGCCTTCCTTTGTGTCGATATTCCATTGTTCACCGCTAACCTCGATAAACTGCTCTCCGGCGGCTGGTTGCCATTGAGCCTCGGTACGGTGATGTTTATCGTGATGACCACCTGGAAGAGCGAGCGTTTCCGCCTGCTGCGACGGATGCATGAGCATGGTAATTCTCTGGAAGCGATGATTGCTTCGCTGGAGAAATCTCCGCCCGTTCGCGTTCCCGGAACCGCGGTGTATATGTCGCGTGCAATCAACGTCATTCCCTTTGCGCTGATGCATAACCTGAAACATAACAAGGTATTGCATGAGCGGGTGATTCTGTTAACTCTGCGTACCGAAGACGCGCCATATGTCCATAACGTCCGTCGGGTACAGATTGAACAACTGTCGCCCACTTTCTGGCGCGTGGTGGCAAGTTACGGCTGGCGAGAAACGCCAAACGTGGAAGAAGTCTTCCACCGCTGTGGCCTGGAAGGCTTAAGTTGCCGGATGATGGAAACCTCCTTCTTTATGTCCCATGAGTCGTTGATCCTCGGCAAACGCCCGTGGTACTTACGTTTGCGTGGCAAACTGTACTTGTTGTTGCAGCGTAATGCACTGCGTGCACCAGATCAGTTTGAAATCCCACCAAACAGGGTTATTGAACTAGGAACTCAGGTCGAAATCTAACGCCAGACGCCTCCTTTCTCCATAAAGGGGGCGTTTTTTGTTTTTCATGCTTAATCACGATGTAAAACGTTTCGATGTTGATCACATTTCAGTAACGTTGCGATGGTTTTCTCTGTTCAGTCAGGATTAAACTGCTGGTCAGCGAAACGTTTCGCTGATGGAGAAAAAAATGAAAAAAGGCACCGTTCTTAATTCTGATATTTCGTCGGTGATCTCCCGTCTGGGGCATACCGATACGCTGGTGGTGTGTGATGCTGGTTTACCCATCCCAAAAAGTACAACGCGTATCGATGTGGCATTAACCCAGGGCGTACCTTCTTTTATGCAGGTACTGGGAGTTGTTACGAGTGAAATGCAGGTTGAGGCAGCCATTATCGCGGAAGAGATCAAACAACATAATCCGCAACTCCACGAAACGTTGCTCACTCACCTTGAGCAGCTGCAACAACACCAGGGAAACACCATTGAAATTCGTTACACCACGCATGAACAATTCAAACAACTAACCGCAGAAAGTCAGGCGGTAATTCGCAGCGGAGAATGTTCTCCGTATGCGAATATCATTCTCTGTGCTGGCGTGACGTTCTGAGGTCGTCATGGAAGCATTACTACAGCTTAAAGGCATTGATAAAGCCTTTCCGGGCGTAAAAGCCCTCTCGGGCGCCGCGTTAAATGTCTATCCGGGCCGTGTGATGGCGCTGGTAGGCGAAAACGGCGCGGGTAAATCCACCATGATGAAAGTGCTTACTGGTATCTATACTCGCGATGCCGGTACGCTTTTATGGCTGGGGAAAGAAACGACATTTACCGGGCCGAAATCTTCCCAGGAAGCCGGGATTGGGATTATCCACCAGGAGCTGAACCTGATCCCGCAGTTGACCATTGCCGAAAACATTTTCCTCGGTCGTGAGTTTGTTAATCGCTTTGGCAAAATTGACTGGAAAACCATGTATGCCGAAGCGGATAAATTGCTGGCTAAACTTAACCTGCGCTTTAAAAGCGACAAGCTGGTGGGCGATCTTTCCATCGGTGACCAGCAAATGGTTGAAATTGCCAAAGTGCTGAGCTTTGAGTCGAAAGTCATCATTATGGATGAACCGACAGATGCGCTGACTGATACCGAAACCGAATCCCTGTTCCGCGTCATTCGCGAGCTGAAATCGCAAGGGCGCGGCATTGTCTATATTTCCCACCGCATGAAAGAAATCTTCGAGATTTGCGATGACGTTACCATTTTTCGTGACGGGCAATTTATTGCCGAGCGTGAAGTGGCATCACTGACCGAAGATTCGCTGATTGAGATGATGGTGGGCCGCAAGCTGGAAGAGCAGTATCCACACCTGGACAAAGCGCCGGGAGATATCCGCCTGAAAGTCGATAATCTCTGCGGACCTGGTGTTAACAACGTCTCTTTTACCCTACGCAATGGCGAAATCCTTGGCGTCTCTGGTTTGATGGGCGCGGGGCGTACCGAATTAATGAAAGTGCTCTATGGCGCACTGCCGCGCACCAGCGGTTATGTCACGCTGGATGGACATGAAGTTATTACTCGTTCACCGCAGGATGGTCTGGCAAACGGCATTGTGTATATCTCTGAAGACCGTAAACGCGACGGTTTAGTACTGGGCATGTCAGTAAAAGAAAATATGTCGCTGACTGCGCTGCGCTACTTCAGCCGTACTGGCGGCAGTTTGAAGCATGCCGATGAACAACAGGCAGTGAGTGATTTTATTCGCCTGTTCAATGTGAAAACGCCATCAATGGAACAGGCAATTGGCCTGCTCTCCGGTGGCAATCAGCAAAAAGTGGCGATTGCCCGCGGTCTGATGACGCGCCCGAAAGTACTTATCCTTGATGAACCTACCCGTGGTGTAGATGTCGGCGCGAAAAAAGAGATCTATCAACTGATTAACCAGTTCAAAGCCGATGGCTTGAGCATCATTCTGGTGTCATCGGAGATGCCAGAAGTATTAGGCATGAGCGATCGCATCATCGTCATGCATGAAGGGCATCTCAGCGGGGAATTTACTCGTGAGCAAGCCACCCAGGAAGTGTTAATGGCTGCCGCTGTGGGCAAGCTTAATCGCGTGAATCAGGAGTAAAAAAATGACAACCCAGACTGTCTCTGGTCGCCGTTATTTCACGAAAGCGTGGCTGATGGAGCAGAAATCGCTTATCGCTCTGCTGGTGCTGATCGCGATTGTCTCGACGTTAAGCCCGAACTTTTTCACCATCAATAACTTATTCAATATTCTCCAGCAAACCTCGGTGAACGCCATTATGGCGGTCGGGATGACGCTGGTGATCCTGACGTCGGGCATCGACTTGTCGGTAGGTTCTCTGTTGGCGCTGACTGGCGCAGTTGCTGCGTCTATCGTCGGCATTGAAGTCAATGCGCTGGTGGCTGTCGCTGCCGCACTGGCATTAGGTGCCGCAATTGGTGCGGTAACCGGGGTGATTGTAGCGAAAGGTCGCGTCCAGGCGTTTATCGCTACGCTGGTTATGATGCTTTTACTGCGCGGCGTGACCATGGTTTATACCAACGGAAGCCCAGTGAATACCGGCTTTACTGAGAACGCCGATCTGTTTGGCTGGTTTGGTATTGGTCGTCCGCTGGGCGTACCGACGCCAGTCTGGATCATGGGGATTGTCTTCCTCGCGGCCTGGTACATGCTGCATCACACGCGTCTGGGGCGTTACATCTACGCGCTGGGTGGCAACGAAGCGGCAACGCGTCTTTCTGGTATCAACGTCAATAAAATCAAAATCATCGTCTATTCTCTTTGTGGTCTGCTGGCATCGCTGGCCGGGATCATTGAAGTGGCGCGTCTCTCCTCTGCACAACCCACGGCGGGGACTGGCTATGAGCTGGATGCTATTGCGGCAGTGGTTCTGGGCGGTACGAGCCTGGCGGGCGGAAAAGGTCGCATTGTTGGGACGTTGATCGGCGCATTAATTCTTGGCTTCCTTAATAATGGATTGAATTTGTTAGGTGTTTCCTCCTATTACCAGATGATCGTCAAAGCTGTGGTGATTTTGCTGGCGGTGCTGGTAGACAACAAAAAGCAGTAATAACGACTACAGGACATCTTGAATATGAACATGAAAAAACTGGCTACCCTGGTTTCTGCTGTTGCGCTAAGCGCCACCGTTAGTGCGAATGCAATGGCAAAAGACACCATTGCGCTGGTGGTTTCCACACTCAATAACCCGTTCTTTGTATCGCTGAAAGATGGCGCGCAGAAAGAGGCGGATAAACTCGGCTATAACCTGGTGGTGCTGGACTCCCAGAACAACCCGGCGAAAGAGCTGGCGAACGTGCAGGACTTAACCGTTCGCGGCACCAAAATTCTGCTGATTAACCCGACTGACTCCGATGCGGTGGGGAACGCCGTGAAGATGGCAAACCAGGCGAACATCCCGGTTATCACCCTTGACCGTCAGGCCACGAAAGGCGAAGTGGTGAGCCACATTGCTTCTGATAACGTACTGGGTGGCAAAATCGCCGGTGATTACATCGCGAAGAAAGCGGGCGAAGGTGCCAAAGTTATCGAGCTGCAAGGCATTGCCGGTACATCCGCAGCCCGTGAACGTGGCGAAGGCTTCCAGCAGGCTGTTGCTGCTCACAAATTTAACGTCCTTGCCAGCCAGCCGGCGGACTTCGACCGTACCAAAGGTTTGAACGTAATGCAGAACCTGTTGACCGCTCATCCGGATGTGCAGGCAGTGTTTGCGCAGAACGATGAAATGGCGCTGGGCGCACTGCGTGCGCTGCAAACTGCTGGTAAATCGGATGTGATGGTCGTCGGATTTGACGGTACACCTGATGGCGAAAAAGCAGTAAATGATGGCAAACTGGCAGCGACTATCGCTCAGTTACCCGATCAGATTGGCGCGAAAGGTGTCGAAACTGCGGATAAAGTTCTGAAAGGCGAAAAAGTTCAGGCGAAATATCCGGTTGATCTGAAACTGGTTGTTAAGCAGTAGTCTTGGTCAGGTTTTATAACCTGATAGTGGCATCAATACGTCATCGACAGATGAACGTGTAATATAAAGAAAAGCAGGGCACGCGCCACCCTAACCCGGTGGCGCATTTTATGGACATCCCGAATATGCAAAACGCAGGCAGCCTCGTTGTTCTTGGCAGCATTAATGCTGACCATATCCTTAATCTTCAATCTTTTCCTACTCCAGGCGAAACCGTAACCGGTAACCACTATCAAGTCGCATTTGGCGGCAAAGGTGCGAATCAGGCGGTGGCAGCAGGGCGTAGCGGTGCGAATATCGCGTTTATAGCCTGCACGGGCGATGACAGTATTGGCGAGAGCGTACGTCAGCAGCTCGCTACTGATAACATTGATATTTCTCCGGTCAGCGTGATCAAAGGCGAATCAACAGGTGTGGCGCTGATTTTTGTTAATAGTGAAGGCGAGAACGTCATCGGTATTCACTCCGGCGCTAACGCTGCCCTTTCCCCTGTGCTGGTAGAAGCACAACGCGAGCGTATTGCGAATGCCTCAGCATTATTAATGCAGCTGGAATCACCACTCGAAAGTGTGATGGCAGCGGCGAAAATTGCCCATCAAAATAAGACTATCGTTGCGCTTAACCCGGCTCCGGCTCGCGAACTTCCTGACGAACTGTTGGCGCTGGTGGACATTATTACGCCAAACGAAACGGAAGCAGAAAAGCTCACCGGTATTCGTGTTGAAAGTGATGAAGATGCAGCGAAGGCGGCGCAGGTACTGCATGAAAAAGGTATCCGAACTGTACTGATTACTTTAGGAAGTCGTGGTGTATGGGCTAGCGTGAATGGTGAAGGTCAGCGCGTTCCTGGATTCCGGGTGCAGGCTGTCGATACCATTGCTGCCGGAGATACCTTTAACGGCGCGTTAATCACGGCGTTGCTGGAAGAAAAACCATTGCCAGAGGCGATTCGTTTTGCCCATGCCGCAGCTGCGATTGTCGTAACACGTAAAGGCGCACAACCTTCCGTACCGTGGCGTGAAGAGATCGACGCATTTTTAGACAGGCAGAGGTGACGCTTGGCTACAATGAAAGATGTTGCCCGCCTGGCGGGCGTTTCTACCTCAACAGTTTCTCACGTCATCAATAAAGATCGCTTCGTCAGTGAAGCGATTACCGCCAAAGTTGAAGCGGCGATTAAAGAACTCAATTACGCGCCATCAGCTCTGGCGCGTAGTCTCAAGCTTAATCAAACACATACCATTGGCATGTTGATCACCGCCAGTACTAATCCTTTCTATTCTGAACTGGTGCGTGGTGTTGAACGCAGTTGCTTCGAACGCGGCTATAGTCTTGTCCTTTGTAATACCGAAGGCGATGAGCAGCGAATGAATCGTAATCTGGAAACGTTGATGCAAAAACGCGTTGATGGCTTGCTGTTACTGTGCACCGAAACGCATCAGCCTTCGCGTGAAATCATGCAACGTTATCCGACAGTGCCAACCGTGATGATGGACTGGGCGCCGTTCGATGGCGACAGCGATCTCATTCAGGATAACTCGTTGCTGGGCGGAGATTTAGCGACGCAATATCTGATCGACAAAGGTCATACTCGTATCGCCTGTATTACCGGACCTCTGGATAAAACGCCTGCACGTTTGCGACTGGAAGGTTATCGGGCAGCGATGAAACGTGCTGGCCTCGACATTCCTGATGGTTATGAAGTGACTGGCGATTTTGAATTTAACGGCGGGTTTGACGCTATGCGACAGCTGTTATCACATTCGCTGCGTCCTCAGGCGGTCTTTACCGGAAATGACGCAATGGCAGTGGGTGTTTACCAGGCGTTGTACCAGGCTGGATTGCATGTCCCGCAGGATATCGCGGTGATTGGTTATGACGATATTGAACTGGCACGTTATATGACGCCACCGCTCACCACTATCCATCAACCGAAAGATGAATTGGGAGAGCTGGCGATTGATGTACTCATCCATCGAATGGCGCAGCCAACCTTACAGCAACAACGATTACAACTTACTCCGATTCTGATGGCGCGCGGCTCGGCTTAGATTTTTGCTGGCGTTTAATCAAATTATTACCATCAGTTGCCTTCAGGAGCATGAACATCGCTGCTGAAGCAACCGTAATAATCCCCATCGTAATAAACGTATAGTGGAATTGTTCAACAATCGTCGTACCTTCCATCCCTTCGTAAACGCGAAGAACGGCTGCGCTTACGGCTACACCTAAACTGATCGACAACTGTTGCGTGACCGCCAGGACGCTGTTACCACTGCTGGCGTTGTCATCGGTCAGATCGGCAAGTGTTATGGTATTCATCGCGGTAAATTGCGTTGACATCGCCATCCCTAAAATAAACAACGGCAAAATTAGCATCCAGATCGCCATTGCCGGAGATTGCAATGAGAACTGGGCGATCATCAAACCAATAATCACCGTAATTCCCACTAACGTATGGCGATAGCCCAGACGCCGTAAAACCTGCGTAACCATCGATTTCGCAATAATGGAGCCTAACGCTATCGGTGCCATCATGCAGCCGGCAATAAACGCCTGATAACCAAATCCTACCTGTAACATCAATGGCATAAGGAACGGTACACAGCCGGTCCCCAGACGGGTTGCAATATTGCCTACGATACCGATCGAGAAAGTGCGGGTTTTAAATAAATTTAATGAAATTAATGGGTTTGGCGTTCGTCGCGCATGGAGAATATAGAGAAGCAGTAACACTATGCTGGCCACAATGACCGTTAAGGCAATCCAGGTTTCAACAATTTTCTCACCAAACAGTTCTATTCCACTTGAGAAGAGCACAAGGCTAAGACCAAACAGTAAAAAACCAGTGATATCAAATTTTCGACGTGCTGTGGTGAAGTTGGGCATATGTTTGCGAGCGTAAAGAAGGCCCGCAATACCAATGGGAATATTGATTAAAAAGATCCAGTGCCATGTTGCCCACGAGACTAACATGCCCCCAAGAACGGGCCCTAAAATCGGCCCTACCAGACCCGGCATGGCGACAAAATTCAGTACCGGGAGGAGTTCATTGCGTGGGTATGCGCGCAGTAACGCCAGGCGAGCGACCGGCATCATCATTGCGCCGCCTATCCCCTGAATAACACGGAAGATAACCAGTTGTGGCAGCGAGTTTGAGAGTGCGCAGGCCAGAGAACCCAACGTGAACAAGCTAACGGCAATGGTAAAAAACGCGGCGTGTGCCGAAGCGATCGGCCAGCCATCCGCTGACCGGAATAAGCATCGCCACCGTCAGCGTGTAACTGATGATGGCCGATTGCATAGCGAGGGGGGAGCGATTAAGACTATGAGCGATATCGGGTAGGGCTGTATTCAGGATGGTGGCATCAAGTGCCTGCATGAAGAAAGCCATCGCCGCAATCCATGGCAAACCCGCCATACTGCGCTTCTTTTTCTCGCTCATTCAATGTCCCTTTGTCTGGTTATTATCACTTATCCGGAGTGTGTAGTAGCGCCTGACAAGCTTTAAATGCCGCGTTGCCATCGCTTTGGATAATCGCATCGACGATCGCCTGGTGCAGATCCAGCTTTATCACTGTGTCACTGGTTATTGACGTGAAGTAAGTGTGATAAACCGAATGGAATAGCGAAGCGAAAGAGGTCAAAAACGGATTGGCGCTCATTTCATAGATGTGCTCATGCCAGGCCATATCGACCTCAACCCAACGTTCTCGGCGAAAGTTATCTTTTAATGCGACCATTTCGGCCATTAGCGTGTTGAGATGCGCCTTCTGTTCTGCTGTTCCTACCGTTGCAGCCAGTAAACAGGCTTGCGGCTCCAGACAGATACGCATAACCAAAAAGTGATCAATGACCTGATGAAAGTTCTCTTCTGTCATCCACCAGGTGAGTAATTCCTGATCAAGAAAGTTCCAGTTGGATTGTGGCATGACCCGAGTACCAATTCGTGGACGCGGTAAAACCATCCCCTTTGCCGTTAACGTCTTGACCGCTTCGCGTACCGCAGTACGACTCACACCAAATTGCTCACCCAGTTCAATTTCACCCGGCAAAATGGTGCCAGGTGCGTATTCACCTTTTAAGATTCGTTGTGCCAGCTTCTCAGCCAGAACATATGAAAGGTTTTTCTGTGCAGCTAACTGTTGTGCGCTTAAAGGCATTACTTATCTTCCTTTTTCTTTTTATTCCTCTTTAGTATGCCACCTGGAAGTGTGATTGCGGTTGCAAAAACGGCAAATTGCTTGTTTTATGGCACGCTTACAGGTGTTTTGCTGAAAAAACGCGCATTCGGAAAATTATTTTAAATTTCCTCTTGTCAGCTCAGAATAACTCCCTATAATGCGCCACCACTGACACGGAACAACGGCAAACACGCCGCCGGGTCAGCGGGGATTCTCCTGAGAATTCCGGCAGAGAAAAGCAAAAAAATGCTTGACTCTGTAGCGGGAAAGCGTATTATGCACACCCCGCGCCGCTGAGAAAAAGCGAAGTGGCACTGCTCTTTAACAATTTATCAGACAATCTGTGTGGGCACTCGAAGATACGGATTCTTAACGTCGAAAGACGATAAATGAATACCAAGTCTCAAGAGTGAACACGTAATTCATTACGAAGTTTAATTCTTTGAGCATCAAACTTTTAAATTGAAGAGTTTGATCATGGCTCAGATTGAACGCTGGCGGCAGGCCTAACACATGCAAGTCGAACGGTAACAGGAAACAGCTTGCTGTTTCGCTGACGAGTGGCGGACGGGTGAGTAATGTCTGGGAAACTGCCTGATGGAGGGGGATAACTACTGGAAACGGTAGCTAATACCGCATAACGTCGCAAGACCAAAGAGGGGGACCTTCGGGCCTCTTGCCATCGGATGTGCCCAGATGGGATTAGCTAGTAGGTGGGGTAATGGCTCACCTAGGCGACGATCCCTAGCTGGTCTGAGAGGATGACCAGCCACACTGGAACTGAGACACGGTCCAGACTCCTACGGGAGGCAGCAGTGGGGAAGTATTGCACAATGGGCGCAAGCCTGATGCAGCCATGCCGCGTGTATGAAGAAGGCCTTCGGGTTGTAAAGTACTTTCAGCGGGGAGGAAGGGAGTAAAGTTAATACCTTTGCTCATTGACGTTACCCGCAGAAGAAGCACCGGCTAACTCCGTGCCAGCA
>NZ_PDIG01000020.1:0-8346 GCF_004745185.1 Escherichia sp. E2661 | reverse complement strand
GCCGGATAAGGCGTTTATGCCGCATCCGNCAACAATGCCCGATGCGACGCTGGCGTGTCTTATCGTGCCTACAAATAGTCCTGAACCGTAGGCCGGATAAGGCGTTTACACCGCATCCGGCAAGTGTTTAAACCCGCTCAAACACCGTTGCAATACCCTGACCCAAACCGATACACATTGTCGCCAGACCAAACTGGACGTCTTTGCGCTCCATCAGATTCAGCAGCGTGGTACTGATACGAGCACCTGAACAGCCCAGCGGATGACCCAGCGCGATCGCGCCACCGTTGAGGTTGATCTTCTCGTCAATCTGCTCCATTAACCCGAGATCTTTAATGCACGGCAGGATCTGCGCGGCAAAGGCTTCGTTCATTTCAAACACGCCGATATCACTGGCAGAAAGCCCCGCTTTTTTCAGCGCCAGCTTCGAGGCCGGAACCGGGCCGTAGCCCATAATCGACGGATCACAACCGACGACCGCCATCGAACGTACGCGGGCGCGCGGCTTAAGACCTAATTCACGGGCGCGGCTTTCACTCATCACCAACATGGCAGCTGCACCATCGGAAAGCGCAGAAGATGTACCCGCCGTTACCGTACCGTTGACTGGATCAAACGCCGGACGCAGCGTGGCGAGGGCTTCCACGGTGGTTTCCGGGCGAATCACCTCGTCGTAATTAAACTGCTTCAGGACGCCGTCGGCATTGTGACCACCGGTTGGGATGATTTCATTTTTAAATGCGCCCGACTGCGTGGCGGCCCAGGCGCGGGCGTGTGACCGCGCGGCAAAGGCATCCTGCATTTCACGGCTGATACCGTGCATACGCGCCAGCATTTCTGCCGTTAAGCCCATCATGCCCGCTGCTTTGGCGACATTGCGGCTCAGGCCGGGGTGAAAATCGACGCCGTGACTCATCGGCACATGGCCCATATGCTCCACGCCGCCAACCAGACATGCCTGTGCATCGCCAGTCATGATCATTCGTGCTGCGTCATGCAGTGCCTGCATGGATGAACCACACAAGCGATTGACGGTAACCGCCGGGACAGAGTGTGGTACTTCAGCCAACAGCGCCGCGTTACGGGCGATATTAAAACCTTGCTCCAGCGTCTGCTGCACACAGCCCCAGTAAATATCGTCGAGGGCCGCCGCTTCCAGCGCCGGGTTACGCGCCAGCAAGCTACGCATTAAATGAGCGGAGAGATCTTCCGCACGCACGTTACGAAAAGCACCGCCCTTCGAACGGCCCATCGGGGTGCGAATTGCATCGACAATGACAACCTGTTCCATTGTGACTCCTTAAGCCGTTTTCAGGTCGCCAACCGGACGGGCTGGCTCAACCGGGGGATAGTACGGTTCGTTATGACGCGCTTTATTACGCAGACCTTCCGGCACTTCATACAGCGGGCCGAGGTGCTGATATTGCTGTGCCATATCGAGGTATTTCGCGCTACCGAGGGTGTCCAGCCAGCGGAACGCGCCGCCGTGGAACGGAGGGAAGCCCAGGCCGTAGACCAGCGCCATATCCGCTTCAGCCGGAGTGGCGATAATGCCCTCTTCCAGACAGCGCACCACTTCGTTGACCATCGGGATCATCATGCGGGCGATAATCTCTTCCTCGCTGAAATCGCGCTTCGGCTGGCTGACTTCTGCCAACAGATCGTCAACGACAGCGTCTTCTTCTTTCTTCGGCTTACCTTTGCTGTCTTCTTTATAACGCCAGAAACCGAGGCCGTTCTTCTGACCAAAGCGGTTGGCATCAAACAGCGCGTCGATGGCATCGCGATAATCTTTCTGCATCCGCTGCGGGAAGCCTGCTGCCATGACAGCCTGGGCATGATGCGCGGTATCAATCCCCACGACATCCAGCAGGTATGCCGGACCCATCGGCCAGCCAAACTGTTTTTCCATCACTTTGTCGATCTTGCGGAAATCCGCGCCGTCGCGCAGCAACTGGCTGAAACCGGCGAAATACGGGAACAGCACGCGGTTAACAAAGAAGCCGGGGCAGTCGTTAACCACAATCGGCGTTTTGCCCATCTTGCTCGCCCAGGCGACGACTTTCGCGATGGTTTCGTCGGAGCTTTTCTCGCCGCGAATAATTTCCACCAACGGCATTCGGTGGACCGGGTTAAAGAAGTGCATCCCGCAGAAGTTTTCCGGGCGTTCCAGCGCGTTGGCCAGTTCGCTGATAGGAATGGTTGAAGTGTTAGACGCCAGCACGGTATCCGGGCGTACTTTCTGCTCGGTTTCTGCCAGTACGGCTTTTTTCACTTTCGGGTTTTCGACAACCGCTTCTACCACAACATCCACGCGGTCAAACCCGGCGTAGTCGAGCGTTGGGTGGATCGTGGAGATCACGCCAGCCAGTTTCAGACCATCGATCTTGCCGCGCTCAAGCTGCTTGTTCAGCAGTTTCGCGGCTTCAGTCATGCCGAGGGCTAACGACTTGTCGTTGATATCTTTCATGACAACCGGCACGCCTTTCCACGCGGACTGGTAAGCGATGCCGCCGCCCATGATACCTGCGCCCAGTACAGCGGCCTGTTTCGGGGTTTCAACGTCTTTGGTGAGTTTCTTCGCTTTGCCTTTTACATATTGATCGTTAAGGAAAATGCCGACCAGTGCGCGGGCTTCGTTGGTATGCGCCAGCGGGACAAAACTTTTGTTTTCCAGATTTAATGCTTCTTCACGACCAAAACGGGCCGCAGCTTCAATGGTTTTTACTGCGGTGATGGGGGCCGGATAATGTTTCCCTGCTGTTTGTGCGACCATCCCTTTAGCGATGGTGAAGCTCATGGTGGCTTCAATCTTGCTCAGTTTTAGCGGTTCCAGCTTCGGCTGACGTTTCGCTTTCCAGTCGAGGTCGCCGTTAATGGCCTGGCGTAAAATCGCCATCGCCCCTTCAATCAGTTTTTCTGTTTTGACTACGCCATCCACCAGACCGATTTTCAGCGCCTGATCCGCGCCGACATCTTTACCGGCGGCAATGATTTCCAGCGCACTGTCAGCGCCCAGCATACGTGGCATACGTACAGAACCGCCAAATCCCGGCATGATGCCCAGTTTGGTTTCCGGCAGACCGATGCGCAGATCCGGCGTCGCCAGACGATAATCAGTCGCCAGCACGCATTCGCAGCCACCGCCCAGCGCATAGCCGTTGACGGCAGCAATGGTCGGCACCGGCAGATCTTCCAGGCGATTAAACACGCTATTGGCAAAATGCAGCCACTGGCTTAACTGTTCTTCAGGAACGAGGAACAGGGACAAAAATTCGGTGATATCAGCACCGACGATAAAGGCTGCTTTGTTCGAACGCAGCAGCAGCCCTTTTAGATCTGATTGCTGTTCCAGCACGCCGATGGCCTCGCCGAGGCTGGCGACGGTCGCAGTGTCGAGTTTATTAACTGAACCTGGGGCATCAAATACCAGTTCGGCAATGCCATCTTCCAGCCAGTCAAGGTACAGGGTGTCGCCTTTGTAAAGCATGTCAGTCTCCTGAATCCGCAAGGTGATCTGGTCGTACCAGATGCATCGAAGTGTGTATTTTGTGTTAAAAATATGCAAATAAAAGATTAAAGAAATGCCGATCTGATCACGCTCGGCAGAAATCACGCTCTGGATGAACGATGTGCTAAGATGCGGAGACTTAAGGTCAAAAAAACAGAAGGGTAAAAAATGGAATCACTGGCCTCACTCTATAAAAATCATATAGCTACCTTACAGGAACGGACTCGCGATGCGCTGGCGCGCTTCAAGCTGGATGCATTACTTATTCACTCCGGCGAGCTATTCAATGTTTTTCTCGACGATCATCCCTACCCGTTTAAAGTGAACCCGCAATTCAAAGCGTGGGTACCGGTAACTCAGGTGCAAAACTGCTGGTTGCTTGTGGATGGCGTGAACAAGCCGAAACTGTGGTTCTATCTGCCAGTTGATTACTGGCACAACGTCGAACCGCTGCCGACCTCTTTCTGGACTGAAGACGTGGAAGTGATCGCGCTGCCGAAAGCCGATGGCATTGGTAGCCTGCTGCCTGCTGCGCGCGGCAATATCGGTTATATCGGTCCGGTGCCGGAACGTGCGCTGCAACTGGGTATTGAGGCCAGCAACATCAACCCGAAAGGGGTGATCGACTACCTGCATTACTACCGCTCCTTCAAAACCGAGTACGAACTGGCCTGTATGCGTGAAGCGCAGAAAATGGCGGTTAACGGTCATCGCGCGGCAGAAGAAGCGTTCCGTTCTGGCATGAGCGAGTTCGATATCAACATTGCCTATCTGACCGCGACCGGTCATCGTGATACCGACGTACCTTACAGCAACATTGTGGCGCTTAACGAACACGCTTCGGTGCTGCATTACACCAAACTGGACCACCAGGCACCGGAAGAGATGCGCAGCTTCCTGCTGGATGCCGGGGCAGAATATAATGGCTATGCGGCTGACCTGACCCGTACCTGGTCGGCAAAAAGCGACAACGACTACGCGCAGCTGGTGAAAGACGTCAATGATGAACAACTGGCGCTGATCGCCACCATGAAAGCCGGTGTCAGCTATGTGGATTACCACATCCAGTTCCATCAGCGCATTGCCAAACTGCTGCGTAAACATCAAATCATCACCGATATGAGTGAAGAAGCGATGGTCGAAAACGATCTCACCGGACCGTTTATGCCGCACGGTATCGGCCATCCGCTGGGCCTGCAGGTGCATGACGTAGCCGGTTTTATGCAGGATGATAGCGGTACGCACCTCGCGGCACCGGCAAAATATCCGTACCTGCGCTGCACCCGTATTCTCCAGCCGGGCATGGTGTTAACCATCGAACCGGGTATCTACTTCATCGAATCGCTGCTGGCACCGTGGCGTGAAGGGCAGTTCAGCAAACACTTCAACTGGCAGAAAATTGAAGCACTGAAACCGTTCGGCGGCATTCGTATCGAAGACAACGTGGTGATCCACGAAAACAGCGTGGAAAACATGACCCGGGATCTGAAACTGGCGTGATGGAAAGCTGGTTAATTCCTGCGGCACCGGTCACGGTCGTTGAAGAGATCAAAAAGAGCCGCTTCATAACGCTGTTGGCGCATACCGATGGCGTTGAGGCGGCGAAAGCGTTTGCTGAATCGGTGCGGGCAGAACACCCCGATGCCCGCCACCATTGCGTGGCGTGGGTAGCTGGCGCACCGGATGATTCTCAACAACTGGGTTTCTCTGACGACGGGGAGCCGGCGGGAACGGCAGGTAAACCGATGCTCGCCCAACTAATGGGCAGCGGCGTCGGGGAAATTACCGCTGTGGTGGTGCGCTACTACGGCGGCATATTGCTTGGCACCGGTGGGTTAGTGAAAGCGTATGGCGGCGGCGTGAATCAGGCGCTGCGCCAGCTAACGACCCAACGCAAGACGCCATTAACCGAATATACTTTGCAATGTGAATATAGTCAGTTAACCGGCATTGAAGCGTTGCTGGGGCAGTGTGACGGCAAAATTATCAACAGTGATTATCAGGCATTCGTTTTGCTGCTGGTGGCGCTTCCGGCAGCGAAAGTGGCTGAATTTTCCGCAAAGCTGGCGGATTTTAGCGTGGTTCATTGCAATTGTTAGCGATTGAAGAATAATCCCCACTTCGTTTTGCAGAACTAAGGAAGCGGCAGAGATGCATTTTCGCGCCATTACCCGAATCGTTGGACTACTGGTCATCTTATTTTCAGGGACAATGATTATCCCTGGACTGGTAGCACTTATCTACCGGGATGGAGCGGGCCGCGCTTTTACCCAGACCTTTTTTGTCGCCCTCGCCATTGGCTCTATGCTGTGGTGGCCGAACCGTAAAGAGAAGGGCGAACTGAAATCCCGTGAGGGGTTTCTGATCGTGGTGCTGTTCTGGACCGTGCTGGGTAGCGTCGGTGCGCTCCCTTTTATCTTTTCGGAAAGCCCGAACCTCACGATTACCGATGCGTTTTTTGAATCTTTCTCTGGCCTGACCACTACGGGCGCCACTACGCTGGTGGGGCTGGATTCACTCCCTCATGCCATCCTCTTTTATCGCCAGATGCTGCAATGGTTTGGCGGGATGGGGATCATCGTGTTGGCGGTTGCGATACTGCCTATCCTCGGCGTGGGTGGGATGCAGCTCTATCGCGCGGAAATGCCCGGCCCACTGAAAGATAACAAAATGCGTCCGCGAATTGCGGAAACGGCGAAAACCCTGTGGTTGATTTATGTCTTGCTGACCGTCGCCTGTGCACTGGCGCTGTGGTTTGCTGGAATGGATGCCTTTGATGCCATCGGTCATAGCTTTGCGACAATCGCTATTGGCGGCTTCTCGACTCATGATGCCAGCGTTGGCTATTTCGATAGCCCGACCATTAACACCATCATCGCTATCTTCCTGCTGATCTCCGGCTGTAACTACGGTCTGCACTTTTCGCTGTTAAGTGGGCGTAGTCTGAAGGTTTATTGGCGCGATCCGGAATTTCGCATGTTTATCGGCGTACAGTTTACGCTGGTGGTTATTTGTACCCTCGTACTGTGGTTTCATAATGTCTACAGTTCGGCGCTGATGACAATTAACCAGGCGTTTTTTCCAGGTGGTGTCGATGGCGACAACCGCCGGGTTTACGACTGACAGCATTGCCCGCTGGCCGCTCTTTTTGCCGGTGCTGCTTTTATGTTCAGCTTTTATCGGCGGTTGCGCCGGGTCAACGGGCGGTGGCCTGAAAGTGATCCGCATCCTGCTGCTTTTTAAGCAGGGGAACCGTGAGCTGAAACGACTGGTGCATCCGAACGCCGTCTACAGCATTAAGCTGGGGAACCGTGCACTGCCGGAACGTATCCTCGAAGCCGTTTGGGGATTTTTCTCCGCCTATGCATTGGTGTTTATTGTCAGTATGCTGGCGATAATTGCCACGGGCGTGGATGACTTTTCTGCCTTTGCCTCGGTTGTTGCGACATTGAATAACCTGGGGCCTGGGCTTGGCGTGGTTGCTGATAACTTTACCAGCATGAACCCGGTGGCTAAATGGATCCTGATTGCCAACATGCTGTTTGGTCGTCTTGAGGTCTTTACATTGCTGGTGCTCTTTACCCCGACTTTCTGGCGTGAATGATGGAGTAATACGTGAAAACATTAATTCTTTTCTCAACAAGGGACGGACAAACGCGCGAGATTGCCTCCTACCTGGCTTCGGAACTGAAAGAACTGGGGATCCAGGCGGATGTCGCTAATGTGCACCGCATTGAAGAACCACAGTGGGAAAACTACGATCGCGTGGTGATTGGCGCTTCTATTCGCTACGGTCATTACCATTCTGCGTTCCAGGCATTTGTCAAAAAGCATGCCACCCGGCTGAACTCAATGCCGAGCGCCTTTTACTCCGTCAACCTGGTGGCACGCAAGCCGGAGAAGCGGACTGTGCAGACCAACAGCTACGCACGAAAGTTTCTAATGAACTCACAATGGCGCCCCGATCGCTGTGCCGTTATTGCCGGGGCGCTGCGTTATCCACGCTATCGTTGGTACGACCGCTTTATGATCAAGCTGATTATGAAGATGTCAGGCGGAGAAACAGATACGCGCAAAGAGGTTGTTTATACCGATTGGGAGCAGGTCGCGAATTTTGCCCGAGAAATAGCTCAATTAACCAACAGATCGGCGTCGAAATAAGCATAAAGAATAAAAAACGCGCATTCGGAAAATTATTTTAAATTTCCTCTTGTCAGCTCAGAATAACTCCCTATAATGCGCCACCACTGACACGGAACAACGGCAAACACGCCGCCGGGTCAGCGGGATTCTCCTGAGAATTCCGGCAGGGAAAAGCAAAAGAATGCTTGACTCTGTAGCGGGAAGGCGTATTATGCACACCCCGCGCCGCTGAGAAAAAGCGAAGCGGCACTGCTCTTTAACAATTTATCAGACAATCTGTGTGGGCACTCGAAGATACGGATTCTTAACGTCGAAAGACGAAAAATGAATACCAAGTCTCAAGAGTGAACACGTAATTCATTACGAAGTTTAATTCTTTGAGCATCAAACTTTTAAATTGAAGAGTTTGATCATGGCTCAGATTGAACGCTGGCGGCAGGCCTAACACATGCAAGTCGAACGGTAACAGGAAACAGCTTGCTGTTTCGCTGACGAGTGGCGGACGGGTGAGTAATGTCTGGGAAACTGCCTGATGGAGGGGGATAACTACTGGAAACGGTAGCTAATACCGCATAACGTCGCAAGACCAAAGAGGGGGACCTTCGGGCCTCTTGCCATCGGATGTGCCCAGATGGGATTAGCTAGTAGGGTGGGGTAACGGCTCACCTAGGCGACGATCCCTAGCTGGTCTG
>NZ_PDIG01000002.1:0-81265 GCF_004745185.1 Escherichia sp. E2661 | reverse complement strand
AGGCAACGGTGTTCAGATGCCGGATGCGGCGTGAACGCCTTATCTGGCCTACCAAATGATGTGAATTCAATGCATTGCACAACCTTGTAGGCCTGATAAGCGCAGCGCATCAGGCAGACCTGTTCTCGCCATCAACATTAGTGAGCCTTGCGCCCCACATCTGAATCAGAAATGCATATTGGCGGTGAGCAGGAACGTTCTTGGTTCGCCCGGGTGGTAACGGTAGCCGCTCTTGTTGATTGAGGCGACGTAATCGGTATCAAACAGGTTGTAGACGTTTAGCTGGAAGTCGAGATTGCGATTAACCCGATATCCCAGTTTGGCATCGGCGACCCAATAACCTTCGGTAAACGCTGGCGTTCCCACTGCGCCGTCTGAACCTTTATGCATACTGCCGATGTAACGCGCGCCCGCTCCAACGGAAATATCATCGGTTGCCTGATATTGGCTCCATAAGGTAAAGGCGTGCTCCGGCGTATATGGCAGTGATGATGAACCATCCTGAGCCACATCCGCGCCATTTTTTATGGTCGCTTTTTGCTGGGTGTAGCCGCCAATCACCTGCCACGCGGGCGTGATATTCCCGGCCACGGATATCTCATAGCCTTCGACGCGTTTCTTACCGTATTGTGAGTAAGTCCCGTCATCGTTTTGCTCAACTTCATTTTCGATATCAGTACGGAACAGCGCGGCGGTAAGCAACAGGCGTTTATCCAGCACCTGCCATTTGGTGCCAATCTCACTGGTGTTGGCTTTTTGCGGTTTAAAGTCGGTGCGGCTGGCGCTGTTACCGCTGCCAGACTGCGCAAGGGCGAAGTTGTTGCCGCCCGGCGGCTGCTGGGAAACGGCATAGTTAATATAGACATTGCCGTTTTCCGTCAGGTGATACAGCGCCCCGGCTTTCCAGTTCACCAGATTGCCCGACTTGGCAGTGTCGACGGTGGTGACCGGAGAACCGTTTGCCACGCCAGCAGGGCAGGTGACTGCGCCGCGTCCACTGCCGCCGCAGGCGGTGGCACTGTCATATTCAGTATGATAATTATCCAGGCGGATCCCGCCGTTCAGCTCAAAATCACGGGTGATTTGCAGCGTATCGAAGGCATAAATTGCGAAGGTATCCGTCTGACCATTGGCGTTTGCGCCGTTGCGCGTCAGGCCGCCGGGATGAATGCTGCTGTCAGGATGATAAATATTCACCGCCGGTAACGTCAGCGGATTAACGCCGTAGTTGGTCTGCGTTTCACGGGTAAATTCCACGCCAGTACTAACATCATGACCGATAGAGCCGGTATAAAACGTGGTAGTCAGGTTGGTCTGGTTGGTGAGAATTTTATTACTCACATCTTTGGTGTTCGCCGTACGTGACCAGGTCCAACTATTCACATCGCTGGTAGGCTGGGTAATATTCGACGTCCCGCCCATAATCGCCGTCATCAGGTAATCCTGCTTCACGCGCGACCATCGGGTCGTATTGCGAATGGTGGTGTTATCGTTGATGTCGTGCTCAAAACGCATGGTGGCGGTATCGGTGGTCGAATCGTCGTAATCGGAATCCGTGCCATAAAAGTTATGCGTATCAACTTTTCCGGAATGATTCAGTGCCGCCGTTCCCGCAGATGGTGCAGAATAGCCCGGCAAACCGATGGTCGGAATGCCGCCGTCTGGCGTGTTGTGCTGGGTGACATGCAGATAATTAAGATACAAACGATTCGCTGTGCCAAGGCCAAAAGCTACGGAAGGGGCGACGCCGTAACGCTCATTTTTGACTTTGTCGCGTCCGGCATCGTGCGTTTTTTTCGCCCATCACATTCAGACGCACCGCGGAGGTATCGCCAATCACCTGATTGACGTCCAGCGTGCCGCGGCGGAACCAGGCGCTGCCAATACTGGCGGAGGCGTCAATGCCGGAATCATTGCGCGGCTGCTTGCTGATCATATTGATCGAGCCCGTCGGCGCGCTGCGCCCGTAGTCGGTGCCGGACGGACCTTTAATCACTTCGACCTGCTCAGTATTGAAGGTGTCGCGCGAGACGCTGCCGATATCGCGAATGCCATCAATATAAATACTGTTAGAGGTATCGGCACCGCGCATATAAATGGCGTCGCCAGTGGTGGAGTTACCGTTCTCACCAGCAAAAAATGCACCTACGCCGGGGACGTTTTTTGAGCGCGTCGGTAAGGTTGGTCGCGCCCTGATCTTTAATCACTTGTTCAGAAATCACCGTCATCGTGCGGGTCGTATCCGCTACCGGACGCGAGAATTTCGGATCGGCAGATTGTTGTGGCGCATAAAGCGAAGGCGTTGATGCTTCGACAACCAGCGTGTCATCCGCGTTAGTTTGTCCTTCGGCGGCGAGTACCTGTGCCACAGGCGTGATGCCAATACAAAGACCGGCAAAGAACGTGAGCGAATGAAATTGTCTGGCAGGGAAATTGCGATTGTTTTCCATTTAGCAGGTGACTTTTTCTTATATGTTTAAGTTTTCACTGTCACGAGAAAGCATCTCTGCGGATGCGATGCCACTGTTAATCCCGTAATAGTGTTCGTGAAAGTGATAATAATTTTGATAAGCATTATCACTTAGCGCGATTTTCTATCACCCATTGCGCGAAAAAGAAATACATTTATTTACATTGCGTTCATATTTGATGTTTTTTGATTACAAAACAGGCGAAAACTGCATCCAGAGGCGAATGCAGTTACGTTGGTGGGGTTATTTGTAGATGGTTGCAGTACCGAACATCTGGTCATTTCCGCCCGCGGAATTAATGACATAACCTTTCGCGCCTTGTTCGCGCGCTTTTTCTGCCAGTTTATCCTCCAGATCGCTTAGGTTTGATGCGCCAGTTGCCGAAACGGTACCGGCGGGCCGTAGCTGACCGCTGTCCTGGTTACTCAGAGGCTGCGCGGCATAAGCCGTGAAGGTGATTCCGCTCAGGACGGTGGCAATCAGTAGTGCGAGGCACTTTTTCATAATGACATCCTCAGAAATACAACGAGTAGTGCCTGATAAGTGTAGGTCGCCTGTGCGATGCAAATGACGCAAAAAATTGACAGAGATGTGCTTATTTTTTGAACGATATATTTTTACAAAACAAGACAAATCAATGACATGCATGATGCTGATTTTTATGGTGAATTGCTATAAGCCATAGTCATGTTAAGGTCTTTCGAAACGATAAACGCAGCCAGATATTTACCCTGTCGCGTTATGCGGGTATCTTACGCCGCTGCTTAAAGGAGAATGCTATGTCCGCCCAGAAACCGGGGTTGCATCCGCGCAACCGTCATCACAGCCGCTACGATCTCGCCACGCTTTGTCAGGTGAATCCTGAACTCAGGCAATTCCTCACGCTTACACCCGCCGGGGAGCAAAGCGTAGACTTTGCCAATCCGCTGGCGGTGAAGGCGCTCAATAAGGCGTTGCTGGCCCATTTTTACGCCGTAGCGAACTGGGATATTCCGGACGGTTTTCTCTGCCCGCCAGTACCGGGCCGGGCGGATTATATTCATCACCTTGCCGATTTACTGGCAGAAGCAAGCGGAACAATTCCAGCTAATGCCAGCATTCTGGATATCGGCGTTGGTGCGAACTGTATTTACCCGCTGATTGGCGTACATGAATATGGCTGGCGTTTTACCGGCAGCGAAACCAGTAGCCAGGCGTTAAGCAGTGCGCAGGCGATCATCAGTGCTAATCCGGGGCTTAACCGCGCCATTCGTCTGCGTCGGCAAAAAGAGAGTGGGGCGATTTTTAACGGCATCATCCATAAAAACGAGCAATACGACGCGACCTTGTGTAACCCGCCATTCCACGATTCCGCCGCTGCGGCACGGGCAGGTAGTGAGCGTAAACGCCGTAACCTGGGGCTGAACAAAGACGATGCACTGAACTTTGGTGGTCAGCAACAGGAGTTGTGGTGTGAAGGCGGTGAAGTCGCCTTTATCAAAAAGATGATTGAAGAGAGCAAAGGCTTCGCGAAGCAGGTGATGTGGTTTACCTCGCTGGTATCTCGTGGTGAAAACTTACCGCCGTTGTATCGTGCTCTGACGGACGTGGGCGCGGTGAAGGTGGTAAAAAAAGAGATGGCCCAGGGGCAAAAGCAGAGTCGCTTTATTGCCTGGACCTTTATGAACGACGAGCAGCGCCGCCGTTTTGTCAATCGCCAGCGTTAAAGCGTTGGCTCCCCCGGTGGCAGCGGTTCTGCCGGGGCCGCGCCCGGAGCTGGCAGCACCTGATAAGTCTGCACCGGCGCGCGAACACCCGCCAGGTCGAAATGCTTTTTCACCTGGCTGTCGAGGGCAAAGCGGACCGTCCACTGTTTGAGTGGCAGCGTGGTGAACGAGACACGCAGTGTAAACGCGGTATTGCTTAAGCCGACAATCCCGGCAAAGTTCGGTTCACCAATAACCAGCCCGCGAATTTCTTCGTTTTCCATCAATTCCGCTACCGCATCTTTCAGTGCCTGATTGGCTTTATCAGCATCTTCATGGCGATCAACATCGTAATTTGCCACCACCGAACCAATGCCGCGGACGAAGTTAGCAAAAGTGGTAATCGAAGACCACGGAATGATGTGATACGCCCCGGTATCCTGGCGCACGCCCACGGAGCGAATCGACATCCGTTCCACTGTGCCGGTCAACGGCCCGATGGTCACCAAATCTCCAGTGTTCATGCCGTTTTCAAACTGAATAAATACCCCGGTGATAATATCTTTCACCAGCGTTTGCGAACCAAACGAGATAGCCAGACCTAATGCCCCGGCACCTGCCAGCAATGGCGCGATATTGACGCCGATTTCCGACAACACAATCATGATGGTGATGGTACTGATAATCACCGCCAGCGCGTTACGAAACAGCGTCAGCAGGGTACGCGTACGGGCGCTGGGTAGCGGGCGACCATGAATATCCGAAGCCAGCCGGTTTTCGATCAAACTGGCGAGCACCGTCCAGCCAACCGCCGAGAAGAAAAGAATGAGTGCGATACGGATCAGGATATCTACGGTTTTCTGCCCCGCGCCGTTTTGCAGCCAGTTCCAGAAATCGAACAATCCCCATGCGCTCAACAGCAACATTACCGCCACGCAGACTGTCAGAATACGCGCCGTTTTCAGTGCCGCCGAAAGCCAGCCATTCAGCCGTTTTTGCAGCTCCGGATAGTTACGCTGAGTATGTGGCGAGAGGGTGATGGTTTTCGCCAGCCAGCGGGAAAACATACCGGAAACAAACGCTGCGATACCAATAATCGCCAGGCTGCGCACCGTTGCACCCATCATAAATTTCAGGCTGTTGCCCGGATCGAACAACGAAAAGAAAAACAGCACGATAAAATAGGCGCTTGCCAGCCAGTGCCACACCAGCGCAAAGGCGCGGATAAACAGGCTGAAAAAGGCCAGCGAATGCTCCGCAAAGTTGAGCAAATGTTGGGTAATCTCTTTTTTATTACGAAAGATCAGGTACAACGCCCAGACGGTCATACACAGCATAATGATGACGTTCGCCAGCGCACCTATCTGTACATTCACCTGATTAGAGATAATCGGCACGGCCACAATCAGGCCATAGCCAATCAGGCTGCTTAACCAGCTCAGGCGACGGCTCCAGTAACGGGCGCTCTCGTCCTGAATCGTGAACGGGCGCAGCTCCGCCACGTTTGGGCAAAAAATCAGGCGTAGTACAGCTTTGAAAAATTCAATCAGGGCAAAGGCGTTGAGAAACAAACTTTGTTGGAAAGCGATGGTGCGACTGCCCGCATTCAGGTTGTCGCTTAAAACCTGACCGACAAATAATGTCAGCGCCAGTAACAGCAGGTCGATAATAAACGCCCCGATAATCATCGCCGGAAGCTGTAACCAGTTACTGCGCTCACGATTTTTTTGCCGCGCCCACTGACCCATTTTGCGATACAGCGGCAGTGCGCACAGGCGAATCAGCCAGTAAAAACCAAACACTAATACCGCTAACATCGAAAAATGGCTCAGCGCATTGCTGAAGGTTTGTGGATTAAATGGCTTATGCGGGGAGCCGGTGATATTGCGATAAAGTTGCCCGAAGCGGGCGGAAAGGGCTTCACCATAATGGCGGCTGACTTCGGTGACCTTTTGCAGCACGGTTTGCTCTTCAACCAGCGTCGGCGGCACGATCTTCGGTACGGGTTCCGCAGGGGGCGTAGCGGCGACGGTGCGCAACTGGTCGATCAACTCTTTACGCGAGGTGTCATTATCCAGTACATCCGCCAGTGCGCCATAGGCCGCTTTTTTTTGTTCGATATCCGGTTCCGGGGCCGGTTCAGTCGTTGAGTCCGTTGTCGTTGAGGTTGTAACGCCGGGTATGGATACCGCGTGGGCAGGTGCGCCCAGCAGGCAGAAGAGGATGAACAGGATCCACCGCATGACTCCTCCAGTGAGAAAACAGAGCAAAAAGATAAGTATAGATGCTGGGGGAGGGGCGATTTTAAATGAGAGGAATCTGGTGTGCCTCCCTTTCGGGTGAAAGGGAGGAAGGGATATTAAGCAGGTTGCTGACAACGTGCGGGCTTTTTTGCCGGATGCGGCGTGAACGCCTTATCCGTCCTACACGTTCATGCAATTTTAATAAGTTGCCATATATCCTGTAGGCCTGATAAGCGTAGCGCATCAGGCAATGTGTCTTATTAAGAGACGTGCTGTAAAAATTCCTGCAAGCGCTGGCTCGGCGGATTCTTGATCAACGCCTGCGGATCGCCATCTTCCGCAATCCGGCCTTTGTCGATAAAGATCAGGCGCGAAGCCACTTTCTCGGCAAAACCGATTTCGTGGGTCACGATCACCATCGTCATCCCTTCTTCAGCCAGATCCTGCATAACCTTCAGCACTTCATGGCGCAATTCCGGGTCAAGAGCGGAAGTCGGTTCATCAAACAGCATCATTTTCGGTTTCACCGCCAGCGCGCGGGCAATCGCTACACGCTGCTGCTGACCACCAGAAAGTTCGGAAGGGTAGTGATGGGCGCGTTCCGCCAGACCGACTTTCGCCAGCAGTTCACGTGCCAGTTTTTCCGCCTCTTCTTTGTTCGCGCCACGCACGCGTAGCGGACCAAACATGACGTTTTCCAGCGCCGTCAGATGCGGGAAAAGGTAAAACTGCTGGAACACCATACCCGCTTCCTGGCGAATCAGGCGCTCGTCAACTTTCGGATCGTTAACCTTCAGACCATCTACAATCAGATCGCCGGAGGTGATTTCTTCCAGTTTGTTGATGCAGCGCAGCAGGGTCGATTTACCGGAACCGGACGGCCCGATAATCACCACGACTTCGCCCTGGGCAATATTCAAATCGATATTGTGCAGCACCTGGGTTGGGCCAAAGTGCTTGGAGACGTTTTTAAATTCAATCACAGGATTTTCATCCTTCTTTCCAGACGACGCAGAATAAAGCTCAGCACCAGGGTAATAATCAGATAGAACACCGCCACGGCGCTCCAGATCTCAAGGGCGCGGAAGTTACCGGCAATAATTTCTTGCCCCTGACGGGTCAGTTCCGCCACGCCGATAACAATAAACAGCGATGTATCTTTAATGCTGATGATCCACTGGTTACCCAGCGGCGGCAGCATGCGGCGCAGTGCCAGCGGTAAAATCACGTAGCGAATGGTTTCCCAACGTGAAAGGCCGAGCGCCAGTCCTGCTTCACGAAAACCTTTGTGGATTGACAGCACCGCACCACGCGTGATTTCTGCAATGTACGCGCCGGAGTTGATCATGATGGTGACCACCGCCGCAGTAAACGGGTCGATGCGTAAGTCGTTAAACGCCATCGGCAGGGCGAAGTAGATAAACATCACCTGGACGACGATAGGTGTGCCGCGGATCACTTCAATAAAGACCAGCGCGACGTGGTTGGCTATCCAACCACCGAAGGTGCGTGCAAAACCTGCCGCCAGTCCGATAACCAGGCCGCCAGCCAGACCGAGGACCGAAATCCACAGGGTCATTTTGGCGCCTTCAATCAGAAGCGGAATGGCAGGCCAGATGGCACTCCAGTCAAACTGCATATGTTGTTCCTGTTACCGTGGTGTAAATACCCGAGCCAGAAGGCTGGCGGGGCGAAACGCTGGCCCGGTATGCAAAAGGCCACCGGGCCATAAATTAAAGGCAATCATTATTTCGGTTCAGTACCGAACCATTTTTTGTAGATTTCGTTGTATGTGCCGTTCTCGCGCAGGGTTTTCAACGCGCCGTTGATTTTGTCACGCAGCTCGTCGCTACCTTTCGGGAACGCAATACCGTATTGCTGTGCTTCCAGAGAGTCACCTACCGCTTTGAACTGACCGTTCCCGGCGGTTTTGATGAAGTACAGAATGTTTGGTGTGTCGTGCAGGACGGCGTCTGCGCGGTTGGTACCCAGTTCCATATAGGCGTTATCGATGTTCGGGAACTGACGCAGATCTTTAGTTTTGATGTTCGCTTTTGCGTAATCAACGGAGCCGGTGCCGCTTTTCACAGCAACCACTTTACCGTCGAGATCTTTCACGCTTTTCACATCGTTATTGTTGGCTTTCACCATCACTAACAGGCCGCTTTTGTAGTAGCCGTCAGAGAAATCGATCGCTTTTTTACGCTCGTCGGTAATGGTAATGCCCGCCAGCGCCAGATCGATGTTTTTGGTTTGCAGTGCTGGGATGATGCCGCTGAAATCCATTGGTTTCAGTTCGTAATCCAGCTTCAGTTCTTTGGCGATAGCAGCCCACAGATCCACATCAAAACCAACGTATTTGTCGCCCTGTTTAAATTCAAACGGAACGAAGGCGGTATCCGTCGCCACAACCAGTTTTTTTATCCGCGGCATGAGAAGAAACCGCAAAAGCCAGGGTCAGTGCAGCCAGTGAAACTTTTAATACAGACTTCATAGCATTTCCTTTTTTCTATCCACGGGACGATCCCCTGCGTGACATTTACGTATATGAAAAAATCGTGCCAGTTTTACAACTCTTTGATTTTTATAGGAGCAGTTAAAACGGGTTGCACAATTTATGGGGCAACATCTCCGGTCTGCACCATATTGGGGCGCCAAAGTGGTGCGCAAAATAGTGCACTCAACACATAGGTTATTTAGCGTAAATTCTGATGAAAAAACAATCTTTATGTAACGATTGTGTGATGTTGTTGATACAAATGTTTTACTTTGACAGGCGGGAAAGACGATGAGTTGCACTAAAAAAAGTGCGTAGAGGCGGGCAGCAATGCAAAACGGCCTCCTGTCAGGAAGCCGCCTTTATCGCTTACTTAAGTTTTGCACCATCTGCGATGGATTTATTCGATATTAGATTCGATAAACCACAAGAATTTATCCAGGTCGCGGGAAGCGGCGGTCAGGATATCTGCGGTGTCGTCATCTTTCGCTTCGCCAATCGCTTTGCGCACGTCGTTGGCAACAATCGCGTAACGGTCAGCCAGCTCTTTCAGGTGATCCTGAACGCTGTGGATGTCCAGCGGGTAGCTTTTCAGCGGGGTTTTGCTGTTAATAACTTGAGTGGTACCAAGGGCAACGCCGCCTAGCTGCACCGCGCGCTCTGCCATAGTATCCAGGTGATCGGTCAGTGCGGTACGGAAACCATCCAGCATCTCATGTACGGCAATGAAGTTAGCGCCGCGCATGTTCCAGTGCGCTTGTTTGGTAATCAAAGAGAGATCAATAAACTGGATAACCTGGCGATTCAGCAACTCAACTGTCGCTTTCTTCTCGCTGTCAGAGACATCGTTGCGGGTATAAAGCAGATTGGTCGCTTTTGCTTTGACTAATTTAGCGGTACTCATAATTTCATATCCTCTTGATGTTATGTCCCAGTAATTAACGAGACTAAGTATAGCACCGCCCTGGTGTTCTGCTATTCTGGCTGTCCCTATCACACTAATAGCGGTAACAAGCGTGAAAAATAAAAACTATATAAATTCACATAGTTATGTATATTGCTGGAGACGATTCTTATTTTCTTTTTTACGCGAACTATTCACAGAGAATAGGTTTTGGGATAACAAGATATATAAAAAAGGAAGGGATGAAGAGTCGTGTAATATTCTGCATGGTTATGCATAACCATGCAGAAAGATAGGTTTAATTAATATCTAATTCTTTAATTTTAGTCTCTTTGCGCGCTGTCAGCGTTGAGCCCATTGAGGCGGCAATAATCGCGCCGAGGGCCAGCAGTTGTATTGGCGCCAATGTCTCACCGAGGAAAATCATTCCGGAAACGGCAGCCAGTGCTGGTTCCATACTCATTAGCGTACCAAATGTCCGGGTCGGCAGACGGGTGAGGGGCAATCATCTCAAGCGAATAGGGCAGAGCGGTAGAGAGGATAGCGACAGCCAGACCCAATGGAACAACCGACCAGTGCCAGAGCGCCTCTCCAGCCTGGAATGCGCCAATCGGCACGAAAATAAGCGCTGCAATCAGCGAACCGATAGCCACCGTCGCCGGGCCGTGTTCCGCACCGGCGCGTTGCCCACTTAATATGTAGATAGCCCAACAAGCACCGGCACCGAGCGCCAGCGCACAGCCGGTTAGGTCGACATGCGAAACATCCTGCCCCAGCGGCAGCAGGAACCACAGGCCGAGTACCACCAGCACAACCCAAACAAAGTCTACGGGGCGACGAGAAGAGAACAGCGCCACTGCCAGTGGCCCGGTGAACTCCAGCGCCACCGCAATCCCAAGTGGTACGGTCTGAATAGCAAGATAAAAAAGATAGTTCATTCCACCCAGTGAGATGCCGTAAAACAACAGCGGCAAGCGCTGTTCTTTGGCAAACCGCAGTCGCCACGGTTTAAAGAATGCGATAAGAATCAGTGTTCCCAGCGCCAGACGCAGTGCAGTCACGCCCGGCGCGCCAACCAATGGAAAAAGCGACTTTGCTAATGAGGCCCCGCCCTGAATAGACGCCATGGCAACGAGCAATAATAATATCGGTAACCAGACCGGCATTTTACGTAATGTCCCTGGCATCCGTTCCCCCATAAATTTGTATAGTCAGGTAAAGCGAGGAGTGTACTGGATATAACTAAAACTGGTTGAGCATTTGTTGAAAAAATTTTCCCCGTTTTGACTAAAATGCGCCAGGATTGATTGATTCATCAGCTTGGTGATTAGGAATAATCTGGATGAACGGCAGTGAAAATATGCGTAATACTTACGCAGTTCACTGAAAAAATGATTTAAATTTAGATGGATAGCGGCATGTGGAAACGTTCTGTTACATGAAATGGCCCGTTAGACATCACAAATCGCGAAGAGTTTCCCATTAATTTTTGATATATTTAAAGCTTAGGACTTATTTGAATCACATTTGAGGTGGTTATGAAAAAAAATTGCATGTCTTTCAGCACTGGCCGCAGTTCTGGCTTTCACCGCAGGTACTTCCGTAGCTGCTACTTCTACCGTAACTGGCGGTTACGCTCAGAGCGACGCTCAGGGCAAAATGAACAAAATGGGCGGTTTCAACCTGAAATACCGCTATGAAGAAGACAACAGCCCGCTGGGTGTGATCGGTTCTTTCACTTACACTGAAAAAAAGTCGTACTAACAGTGCAGGCGATTACAACAAAACCCAGTACTACGGCATCACCGCTGGTCCGGCATACCGCATCAACGACTGGGCGAGCATCTACGGTGTTGTAGGTGTGGGCTACGGTAAATTCCAGGACACCAACTACCCGACCTATAAACACGACACCAGCGACTACGGTTTCTCCTACGGCGCAGGTCTGCAGTTCAACCCAATCGAAAACGTTGCGCTGGACTTCTCTTACGAGCAGAGCCGTATTCGTAGCGTTGACGTAGGCACCTGGATTGCCGGTGTTGGTTACCGCTTCTAATCACTTCGGTGATATAAAAAATCCGCCCTTCGGGGCGGATTTTTGTTTTTAAGGTTTCGGGTCGAAAATATCGGTTCCGAGATGGTTGTAATCCACCTTCTGTAACTGGAAATTGGTGATGTATATCGGCCCGGCTTTCTTCTCAGATATAAACGGGTATTTGATATTTATTTCCTTCGCTTTAATTCCCGTCCACTGCGAGAAAAAGCCTAAGAAGTCATTGGCCGAGCGGCGGGCTTTAATCACCCGATGCGCTTTATCGTCGCTGGAAATGACCATAAAAGGCACCTGGAAATTTTGCTGATACTTATCATCATGGGCAAGGTATTGCACGTCTTTGCCGCGCTCTTTAAAGGCCAGACCGTGGTCAGAAAAGTAAACCAGCGAGAAGCTGCTGCCGCTGTTGCGTAACTGGTCGTACAGTTTGCGCAGTAAATCGTCCGTTTGCGTCATGGTGTAGAGATAGCACGATGTTTCCTTCGATTGTACAAAGGTTTCGTATTTGCCTTGTGTCCGGTCACAGGCCTGAGGATGTGAACCCATCAGATGCAAAACAATCAGTTGCGGCTGCGAGTGTTCTTCCGCCAACACCTGAGCGGTCATTGTCAGTAGTTCTTCGTCTTTAGCGTTCTTATCTGCTTCAAAATTACCGTTTTTCAGGAAGTGCACTTCATCTGCACGTTTAGCGATGCTGGCGATAGCCGTATCGTATTCGCCAATTTGTCCCTGATTAGAAAACCACCAGGTCTGGAATCCTGCTCGGTTGGCCAGGGTCACAAAGTTATCCTGAAACTGTGGCTTGCCATCGACTACGCGGTTAAGCGTTAATCCGAGAGATTTCTGTGTGGAGCCACTGGCAGCAATATAATCAGAAAAAATCAGGCCGTTAACGCTGCTGGCAAACGGGGTATTGTTCCAGTGACCACCAAAGGCACCGAGGGCATCGCGACGTGCGCTTTCGCCAATGACCACCACATAAGTGTGATATTTTGGTTTAACCGCAGTGACTGTCCAGGTATCTTTCATCCCGGAAAGTTTCGCCATCCGTTCTTGCTCTTCAATCACCTCGTTATTATTGACGATGACATCCTTAGCAAAACGAAATACCGGATAACCGGTGTCTTTCAGTTTAAATACGCCGCCCCAGGCGAGATTTTGAACCGGAGCGACAAAAAATGTCGCCACACTGAATACCAGACACAGGGTGTCGAATTTATTCCAGCGTGCTTTTTCATCCTCTTTTTTCCGCCTGATCGCAATCACGCCGAGCGCAAAAATAAATAAGCCGACCAGATAGCTATACCACGGGAAGATCGTAAGAATTTCGGTCGACTCTTCCATATTGGTGGAATGCAGCGCCAGCAATGTATTGAAGTTAGGCGCACCGTACGCCTGAGCAAAAGGAAAATAACAGGCCGCCACCAGCGAACAGACACCTATTAAGGTTTTTTGCACACGCGGCAACATCCGCCATAACAAAAGCAAAACGGCAGTAAAAGCGGCGGTATAGAGAAAACTAAAGGGATAACCTAAACCAAGGTTAATCAATAGCGACTGTAAAAAGTAGAACGCAGTCCACGGGCTAAAAACCCGGCTACGGGAAACAAGCGATTCTTTAAGGGTTAAGTTCATATGCCACTATCGTAACAAACGCCATGTGCTTACCCTGGCGTCAAGGGTCAATACCTGCAAGAGTGCGTGAAGAGGGGGAAGGGTCCGCATCTGCGAGCCGCAATATACGCAGGGCTGCAAGAAGATAGAGCGAGCTGCCGTTCAGGTCAACTACTGAGGAACAAATCTTTTGCGAAGAGAATAGCAAATCCGATAAAAAGTGGGGTTTTTCAATCCAGAACAATCTATGCCTGCAATAAAGCAGGAGTAAAGCGGCGTACCGCGACGCCGCTATTTATCGGAAGGTTTATCTTGCTGCGGTTTGTTGTTGACCATATCGCACAACATCGAGAGCAGCATTAACCGTACTTTAAAGGGAGAGTGACTAAACACGCGCATACACCTCTTGAACTCATTCATAAGACCTCCTGACTTGCTAATCCCGTCGATCCATGAGGGATGATTGCATTACATACAGATATAGCACAGGCTATATTATATAGCTATTGCTAAAAACGTTAATTTTTTGTACCTTCGCAACTCTGGTTTACAATGTGCGCACGAAATGAGAACGCTATGTATGTGTCACCATAATGAGGAAGCACAATGAGTCGTCGCGCAGGTACGCCAACAGCAAAAAAAAGTGACGCAGTTAGTGAACGTGGAAGAGCACGTTGAAGGATTCCGCCAGGTCAGAGAGGCACATCGCCGTGAACTTATCGACGATTACGTTGAGCTGATTTCTGACCTGATGATGGAGGTGGGAGAAGCGCGCCAGGTTGATATGGCCGCCCGTCTGGGAGTCTCTCAACCTACGGTGGCTAAAATGCTTAAGCGCCTGGCAACAATGGGATTGATTGAAATGATCCCCTGGCGTGGCGTGTTTTTAACGGCGGAAGGAGAGAAGCTGGCACAGGAAAGCCGCGAGCGGCATCAGATAGTTGAAAACTTCTTGCTGGTATTGGGCGTTAGCCCGGAAATCGCCCGTCGCGACGCGGAAGGCATGGAGCACCATGTCAGTGAAGAGACGCTGGACGCCTTTCGTTTGTTTACCCAGAAACACGGTGCCAAATGAGTCTGCCTTTTTTACGCACGCTGCAAGGCGATCGTTTTTTTCAGTTATTAATTCTCGTTGGCATCGGATTAAGTTTTTTCGTTCCTTTCACACCTAAGTCCTGGCCTGCCGCTATTGACTGGCACACCATCATCACCTTAAGTGGCCTGATGCTGCTGACCAAAGGCGTCGAGTTAAGCGGTTATTTTGATGTGCTTGGGCGCAAAATGGTGCGCCGTTTTGCTACTGAGCGTCGACTGGCGATGTTTATGGTGCTGGCAGCGGCGCTGCTTTCTACATTTCTGACCAACGACGTCGCGCTGTTTATTGTTGTTCCGCTGACCATCACGCTAAAAAGACTGTGTGAGATCCCGGTTAATCGGCTGATTATTTTCGAGGCGTTGGCGGTGAATGCCGGATCGTTGCTGACGCCGATTGGCAATCCGCAAAATATCCTAATCTGGGGACGCTCTGATCTTTCGTTTGTCGGTTTTATTGCCCAAATGGCCCCGCTGGCTGGTGCGATGATGCTGACACTACTGCTGCTGTGTTGGTGTTGTTTCCCTGGAAAGGCGCTGCAATACCATACTGGTTCGCAGATGCCGGAGTGGAAGCCTCGGCTGGTGTGGAGTTGTCTGGGGCTGTATATCGTCTTCCTTATGGCGCTGGAGTTGAAACAAGAGCGTGTGGGGGCTGGTGATTGTGGCGGCGGGCTTTGCGCTGCTGGCGCGTCGCGTGGTGCTGAGCGTGGACTGGACGTTGCTGCTGGTGTTTATGGCGATGTTTATCGACGTCCATTTACTGACCCAACTTCCGGTATTACAGGGCGTGTTGAGCAACGTGAGTCATTTATCTGAACCTGGATTATGGCTGACGGCGATTGGTTTATCGCAGGTCATCAGTAACGTGCCGAGCACGATTTTGCTGCTCAATTATGTGCCACCGTCTTTACTACTGGCATGGGCGGTAAACATAGGTGGCTTTGGTTTATTACCCGGATCGCTGGCAAATTTGATTGCGCTACGGATGGCGAACGATCGCCGTATCTGGTGGCGTTTCCATCTCTATTCAATACCGATGCTGTTGTGGGCGGCGCTGGTGGGATATGTTTTGTTGGTTATGATCCCGGCGGGGTAAGGTCGGGCAAATTAAAAAGGCGGATTATCACTCCGCCTTTTGCTTAAGTTTTAACGATTAATTCAGACGAACCGGCATCCCGGAACGGTTTTGAATAGCCTGATCAAGAACAGCTTGGTCAACGTCTGGCTGACCAGTCACTGTCTGCACGCTCTTCGTCAGAGTAATCGGTACAATTTCCTGACCTTCAAACTGGGCTTCGGTGGTAGACAGCGGGTTATGGACTTCAATATAACGGCTGCCGTCTGGCTCGGTAGTCGCTTTTACCGGCTCATCAATAAACTGCACGCGAGTACCGACTGGCACTTTCTCGAACAGGAATTTAATGTCTTCGTTACGCAGACGCACACAGCCGTGGCTTACGCGCAGGCCGATACCGAAGTTAGCGTTGGTGCCGTGGATAGCGTACAGGCGACCGATGTACAGTGCATACAGCCCCATCGGGTTATCCGGGCCAGCCGGAACGACAGCCGGAAGCGGTTCGCCTGCTGCGCGGTACTCGGCGTGCATTTTTGCGGTCGGTGTCCAGGTCGGGCCAGCTTTCTTACGCTCTACTTTGGTGGTCCAGTTGATAGGTGTATCTTTACCTAACTGACCAATCCCGATCGGCAACACGATAACGGTGTTGGTCCCTTTCGGATAGTAGTACAAACGCATCTCTGCGCTGTTAATCACGATACCTTCATGCACGGTATCTGGCAGGATCAACTGCTGTGGAATGTTCAGTACGGTGCCGCCTTTCGGCAGGAAGGTATCCACACCAGGGTTAGCTTCCATCATGTTGGAAAGACCCATCTGGTACTCGGCAGCAAAATACTCCAGCGGCTGAGTGTTACCTTCAGGGATTGTGATCACCTGATTCTGACCAACCAGGCGACTCCCGTCGGTTGGCAGAGGATAAGTTACCGCAGAGGCGGTACTGCAAAAGCCGACAACAGCGAAGGCCGCTGCGAATAATGTTTTCAATTTCATATTCATGTTAAGCGAGATTTAGTGCCTGGCAGGCCATTAGGTTGAGAATATTAGAGTATTGGAAGCGCATTATATGTTCATTCCAGCTAACAGTGAAATCAGATGTGTACTAAATCACATTTTTTGCCTTTGGGAAGAGTGTAGACCTTAAGCGGGGGACGGGATCTTCTTTCAGACTTATGGCATAATACGCGGTTTGTCATATCTCTTTTCAGGATACGCCTGTGTTAGTTTCCAGTAACGTCACCATGCAGTTCGGCAGTAAGCCGTTGTTTGAAAACATTTCCGTCAAATTTGGCGGCGGCAACCGTTACGGCCTGATTGGCGCGAACGGTAGTGGTAAATCCACCTTTATGAAAATCCTCGGCGGCGACCTTGAGCCGACGCTGGGCAACGTTTCCCTCGATCCGAATGAGCGCATTGGTAAGCTGCGCCAGGATCAATTTGCCTTTGAAGAGTACACCGTGCTGGATACGGTGATCATGGGGCATAAAGAGTTGTGGGAAGTGAAGCAAGAGCGCGACCGCATCTATGCTTTGCCGGAAATGAGCGAAGAAGATGGCTACAAAGTGGCCGATCTGGAAGTGAAATACGGCGAAATGGACGGTTACTCTGCAGAATCGCGTGCGGGGGAATTGTTGCTTGGCGTCGGTATTCCACTGGAACAACACTACGGCCCGATGAGTGAAGTTGCTCCTGGCTGGAAGCTGCGTGTGCTGCTGGCGCAGGCGCTGTTTGCAGATCCGGACATTCTCCTGCTCGACGAACCGACCAACAACCTGGACATCGACACCATTCGCTGGCTGGAGCAGGTGCTGAACGAGCGTGACAGTACCATGATCATCATTTCGCACGACCGTCACTTCCTCAACATGGTTTGTACCCACATGGCGGATCTGGACTACGGCGAACTGCGCGTTTATCCGGGCAACTACGATGAGTACATGACGGCCGCGACCCAGGCGCGTGAACGTCTGCTGGCTGATAATGCCAAGAAGAAAGCGCAGATTGCTGAGCTGCAATCCTTCGTTAGCCGCTTTAGCGCCAACGCCTCGAAATCTCGCCAGGCGACATCGCGCGCGCGTCAGATTGATAAAATCAAACTGGAAGAGGTAAAAGCCTCCAGTCGTCAGAACCCGTTCATTCGTTTTGAACAGGATAAGAAACTGTTCCGTAATGCGCTGGAAGTGGAAGGTCTGACTAAAGGTTTTGATAACGGTCCGCTGTTTAAAAATCTCAACCTGCTGCTGGAAGTCGGTGAAAAACTGGCGGTACTGGGTACCAACGGCGTCGGTAAATCGACCCTGTTGAAAACGCTGGTGGGCGATCTGCAACCGGACAGCGGCACTGTAAAATGGTCTGAGAACGCGCGCATTGGTTACTATGCCCAGGACCACGAATATGAGTTCGAAAATGATCTGACCGTGTTCGAATGGATGAGTCAGTGGAAGCAGGAAGGCGATGATGAGCAGGCGGTACGCAGCATTCTAGGTCGTTTGCTGTTCAGCCAGGACGACATCAAAAAGCCAGCGAAAGTGCTTTCCGGTGGAGAAAAAGGGCGGATGCTGTTTGGTAAGTTAATGATGCAGAAGCCGAACATTCTGATCATGGACGAACCGACCAACCACCTGGATATGGAATCCATCGAGTCACTGAACATGGCGCTGGAACTGTATCAGGGGACGCTGATCTTTGTTTCTCACGACCGTGAGTTTGTAAGTTCACTGGCGACCCGCATTCTGGAAATCACCCCGGAACGCGTGATCGACTTTAGCGGTAATTACGAAGATTATCTGCGTAGCAGAGGGATCGAGTAAGTTATTGCCCGTCACCCCGATACAGTCGGGGTGACGGCGGCTGAGGACAAACGCAAGATTGCCTGATGCGCTACGCTTATCAGGCCTACGCAGTCCATGCAATATATTGAATCTGCAAGACTTTGTAGGCCGCATCCGGCATGAACAAAGCGCACTTTGTCAGCAATCTGAGCAACATCGAACCTACTTCCTTAACCTCACTTCCAATAATCCATCCACTCTTACACGTCCATGCCCAGTGCGCGCTTACCGTGAATGTTCAGATCATCCAGCGTAAAGCGGTCTTCCCAGTTTGCTTCATAATCTTCCCGCGGGAAGTCGCCCGGTGATGCGCCTTTTTCCAGCGCCATTTTGACTTTGTGTGCATAAGCCCGATTTTTCTCGCACATTGGCGCAGCAGGGATATACATCACGTTGCCCCAACCCTGTTGATTGTCTACTGGCGCGACGGAGTGAATCACATCGCAGTGCCACCAGACGGAATCCCCTGCTGTTATCGCGGGAATGGATGTCAGCGCTTTAATCAGTAGCGGATGCCATTTCTCTGAAATGGGCAGAACTTTGCCAGGTGCAACCCCGCACAGTTCATCGTCCGGTACGTCATCCAGCAGCGGGCGCAATAAAACATACGCCATCGCTTCCGGGATAGGCACCACATGCAACAATCCCTGACCCGATAACATATCAGAGAGCGCAGTCCAGCCTTGAAACGTGCGGAACACTGAACATTTGGTCGTGTTATCCACCGTGTACTCTTCGACATCGGTCCGGTGTGCAGCATCCCAGGGATCGTAATCATCGAAATTACCATTGAACACATTGGCAAAAACGCGCTGATAAGCGGGTAATAACCACCGTTCCAGCGCACCAGAATCGGTATGTGCGCCCAGGCCTTTAGATGTAGTACCTGGAGGACGACGACGGATCCTGTCCGGGTAAATCACACTGATATCAGGATCAAACCACTGTTTGCCGTTGCTTTCAGCCTTCCACAGGCGGTTCAGGAAAGATTGCACAGCAGCCATATTTTCGCTCTGCCGCGCTTGCATTTGTGCTTGTGACCAGTAAATGGGATAGATTTCGGGACGAGAAGCCTCCAGTGAGCCGAAAAAACTGTCGCCAGGGCCTTTATAAACATCATCAAAATGATTGATATCGAGATAATCGAGCATGGCATGATCCCACGCCAGCGCCTGCTCGCGAGGGAAATGACCTTTTATTACTGCACAGCCGCGACGTTTAATTTCATTGCGAGTGGTATCGCTTACTGTACCTGCGGCAATATCGCTATAAGAAACTTCTGGCCAAACCGGCAACCCTTGCGCTTTTAGGGCATCGATTTCAGCAACACGCGTTTCGATTTTTGTCAGAGAGTGTATCGAAAACCTGTTGTACATCACCGAGCTGTTCCCGCAGCGCAGCTTTCATTTCTCGGATAGCCGCTTTCGCATCTGTGGGCAGCGTCTCACAGGAAAAAGTCATATCAACCTCTCATCTTTCGTTCGAAAGTAAAATGATTACGATTGATACTTTAAGTTAAAAATAAGTTAACGCAAGATAAAGATCTTGAGTCACCGCACAAAGCGAGCAAAAAGGCGAGAGGCCGAAGTGGTCACTCCGGCCCGGGGGAAAATCAACTATTGAAAGGAGCGATGTTATCCAGCACCGCCTGAATTACATTCAGCGCGCCTTCATGATTATTGTCATCCGTAGCGTAATGAGCGATTTGTTTAATACTTTCAGCAGCATTGCCCATTGCAAAAGAGTAATGCGCCATTTTTAACATTTCGGCGTCGTTACCGCTGTCACCAATGGCCACTACATTTTGCGGCGACAAATCCCAGCGTTTTATCAACCGTGAAATACCGTTCGCTTTATGCAGGCCAGGTATAATCAGGTCAATAAACCCAAAACCACTGGTCACCGGTTTCATAATGCCGTCGAGTGCAATGTGCAGTTTGTCTATCACCTGTGGGATCTGTTCATCCGGCAGGTTCAGAGAAAACTTGAACAGTACGTCGTCAATGTCCTGGTAATCCTTTACAGGTTTCAGGCGATGGTAGTGTTTTGCCATCAATGCAACGAATGATTCCGGGGCATTTTCACTGATGTATGCACTTTGCAGACCGCAGGCAACAAAATTCAGTTGTTTATCTTTCAATAACTCGCCAATAACAATCCGCGATTCATGTCGGGTCAGTTCGCCGTGAAAAAGCTGCTTGCCGTGTTCGTAAACCAGAGCGCCGTTTTCTGCAACAAAAGAGATTTCATCTTTTAGCTCAGGGAAGAAGGAAATGAGCTGGTAATATTGGTTACCGCTGGCGACAACGAACTCAATATCGCGCTTTTTCAGTTCCTGATACTGCGCCATAAAACGCTCATGATTGTACGTTTTGGCGTCGTTTAGAAAAGTACCGTCCATGTCTGTGACGATAACTTTTACGCTCATAGAAGTGCTCCTGGCAATGAATGCAAACCGCCACAGTGTAATAACAATGTGACGCAGGGCACAAATTTATTTCGAATGTAATTGAGCGAGAAATTGATAGCGTGAATGATATGGCCCGGCGACGGTGGCCGCCGGGCGGAAGAGTTACAGCATATGTTCGGTACGGGCGATGATATCGTCCTGTGCGTCTGGAGAGAGCGCGGTGAAGAAGGCGGAATAGCCCGCGACACGCACCACCAGATCGCGGTATTGATCCGGATGTTTTTTCGCTTCCAGCAATGTTTCGCGGGAAACGATGTTGTACTGAATGTGCCAGCCTTTATGTACTTCGAAGAAGGTGCGCAGCAGGATCATCAGTTTCTGCTTGTCAGATTCGTTCTCCAGCGTCGCCGGGTTCAGTTTCTGGTTGAGCAACACACCGCCGAGAATCGCTGCGGTAGGCAGTTTACCCACCGAGCCAATGACCGCCGTTGGGCCGAGATGGTCGGTACCGGAGGCCGGGCTTGCGCCTTCTGCCAGCGGGGTATGCGCTTTACGCCCGTCCGGCGTTGCCATGGTCTGTGCGCCGAATGGTACGTTGGCGGAAATAGATGATGTACCTGCGTAATAATTGCCGCCGATCGGGCCACGACCGTAGCGTGGGTTATGGTACTGCTTCAGTTCGTCGATATAGGTCTGATAAGCACGAGCCAGCAGCGTATCGACAGTATCGTCATCATTGCCGTACTTCGGCGCGCCGTTAATCAGACGCTGACGCAACTGCTCGTGAGTCAGACCGTCGAAGTCTTCCGCCAGTGCGGCAGCCAGTTGTTGCTGACCAATCGTGCCCTGTTCAAATACCAGTTTCTTCACTGCCGCCAGGCTGTTGCCGAGGTTAGCAATTCCGACCTGTAAGCCAGATACCCAGTCATATTTCGCGCCGCCTTGCTTGATACTTTTCGCTCGCTCAATACAGTCATCCACCAGCGCCGAGCAGAGAATATCGTGCACGTTCTCTTCCAGCATGGTGTCGACCACATATTCGATTTCGATTGATTTGCGGGTGTAGTAACGGATTTGCGTATCCCATGCGTCCATGACTTCATCGAAGTTGTTGAAGTTACCCGCTGACAACGCTTTTTCTTGTGGCAGGAACACTTTGCCGCTGGTGGCATCACGACCGCCTTCCAGCGCCGCCAGCATTACGCGGGCGAAGTTGATAAAGCTCATGCCGGTGCAGCGATAGCCCCATTTACCGCCGACTGCGGTTTCGATACAACCAATCGCTGCGTAGTCGTAAGCGTCCTGCGGTTCAATACCGAGTTTAATAAATTCCGGGATGACGATTTCGTCGTTGTTGAACGCCGGCATCCCGAAGCCGCAGCGGATCACCTGCACACAGGCATCGAGGAAATCGTTGCTCATTCCCGCATGATAGCGCACGCTGAGGTTAGGCTGAGTCGAACGCAGGCGACCGCAAGATTCGAGGATCGCGTAAGAGAGTGGATTCACCGCGTCCATCGGCTGACCATCAACCAGATTTTGCCCGCCAATGGTGACGTTCTGATACAGCGGACTTCCCGCAGAGGCTTTTGAGTGCGAGCCGGAGCGGATCTTGTTCACTTCCAGCAGTTTCAGCCAGCAGCTATGCAGCATCTCGATAGCGTGTTCGCGATCCAGCGTCTGGTTGAGTTCAACGTCGCGGCGATAGTACGGATAGAGATACTGATCCATACGACCAAACGACACCGAGTGACCGTTAGATTCGATCTGCAAAATCAACTGGATGAAGTAACACAGTTGCAGCGCCTGCCAGAAAGTCTGTGGCGGCTGGTGGGCGATGATGTCGCAGTTTTCTGCCATCGCCAGCAGTTCATCACGACGACTTTCGCGAGATTCGGTGGCGGCCATTTCACGCGCCAGGGCAGCGAAACGTTCAATGTGTTCACTGACTGCCACCAGTACGATATCAATCGCTTTCAGGAACTGCTCGCCGTGCAAATCTTCCAGCACTGTCAGGTTGATACGCGAGCGACGCTCTGCCACTTTCTCGCGCAGACCATCAAGCCCTTTTTCCAGCAGCAGCGGGAAATTGACCGCCAGGTGCGCATCGCCGGAGGTCATATTGCCCTCCGCTTTGATGATGCCGGTCGCCAGCAGGCCTTTTTGCTCATCGGTAAACATGCCATAGCAGCGATCCTGTACGGTCTGACCGCGCCACCACGGGCACACTTCATGCAGAACACGTTTGTTCTCTTCGCTCACCGCAAAACCAGCACCCGGACGATCCGCCAGATCATCAATCTCTTTTTCGATCCAGGAGACGGTATATTCCGGGAAGATCGGCGCGGCACGGACTTCACTGGCCTGGTTGCCGATGATTAACTCATCGTGTTTGATCCAGATGGTGCGATTAGCCAGGTGGTGCGCCAGCGCCAGCGCGCGACGTACCGGGATTGGCTTGTCGAGATGTTGTTGATACATCTCAGTATAGTGCTGTGCGCGCTCGGTACAGACCGGCGGTTTCACAATATGCACCAGCGCATTTTTGTGCGCTTTAATGCGGTCGCTGAGCGTGTCCAGTTTCAGTGTTGTCATGATTGTTATCCTCGTAAGGTCGCGGTTAACCCTTTCTGGCAGGCATACTGCTGGGCAAAGTCGAGCAGTTCTGGCGCATCAAGCGGTTTTTCCGGGGCGTCATAGGGCAGATTAAGTAAGTGATATTTGTTGATGCCCAGCGTGTGGTAGGGCAGGAAATGGATTTCGTTAATGTGCAGTTCACTGGCGGCAAAATCAGTAATGGCTTTCACACTGGCTTCATCGGCATTAAAGCCCTGAATCAGCGGCACGCGAATGATGATTTTTTTGCCCGCCGCCGCGAGTTTTTTCAGATTATCCAGTACTCTCGCGGCATTACCGTCGGTCCACTGTTTAAACGGCACGTCGGCAACGTGTTTTAAATCGGCAAGAAACAGATCGATATACGGCAAAGAAGGGGCGATGTATTTCCACGGCACATGCAGACAGGTTTCTACCGCAGTGTGAATACCGGCTTCGTGGCTGGCTTGCAGCAGCGCCGTCGCCATTTCCGGCTGCATAAACGGCTCACCACCAGAAAGCGTTAAGCCGCCGCCGCTGCGATCGTAAAACGGTTTATCGCGCAGAACGGTCGCCATGATCTCCTCAACGCTTTTCGCTTCACCACACACGGTTAATGCCTGAGCCGGACAGCAGTCGGTCAGCACCGTCAGATGTTCAGGCGTTAACTTTTCCCTGTGAATGAGTAAACCATTCAGCGCGCGCTCAATCACTTCCGGCGCGGTCTTTGAGCATAGTTCGCAGCCTTCCAGGCACAGACGCGCGTCATATAGCAGGTCCTGCGTGCGGGCGCGGCTTTCCGGGTTCTGACACCAGCGGCAGCCCAGCGAGCACCCCTTAAGGAAAACTACCGTGCGGATACCGGGACCGTCGTGGGTCGAATAGCGCTGAATGTTGAAAATCATAGATGTCCCTCTTTTTCGTTCAAACATTAAAATACTTTCGAATGAAAGTTAGATTGATGTGCATCAACTGTTCAGAGAGTTTTTTCGTGATAGTCTGATTTCATACAAAAGTAGATTTAGAGGATGACTATGGAACTGTATCTGGATACTTCAGACGTCGCCGCAGTGAAGACGCTGGCTCGTGTTTTTCCGTTGGCGGGTGTGACCACTAACCCAAGTATTGTGGCGGCAGGTAAGAAGCCTCTGGAAGTTTTACTTCCTGAGTTACATGAGGCGATGGGCGGACAGGGGCGTTTGTTTGCCCAGGTCATGTCTACTACTGCTGAAGGTATGGTGAACGATGCCCGTAAACTGCGTTCTATTATTGCGGATATCGTGGTTAAAGTACCTGTGACTGCCGAGGGGCTGGCAGCGATTAAGCTATTAAAAGCGGAAGGGATTCCGACGCTGGGTACGGCGGTGTATGGCGCGGCGCAAGGGCTGCTGTCGGCGCTGGCGGGGGCAGAGTATGTTGCGCCTTACGTCAACCGAATTGATGCTCAGGGCGGAAGTGGTATTCAGACGGTGACTGACTTACACCAGTTACTGAAAATGCATGCGCCACAGGCGAAAGTGCTGGCAGCCAGTTTCAAAACCCCGCGTCAGGCGCTGGACTGCTTACTGGCAGGATGTGAGTCAATCACACTGCCGCTGGATGTCGCGCAACAGATGATTAGCTATCCGACAGTTGATGCCGCTGTGGCGAAGTTTGAGCAGGACTGGCAGGGGGCGTTTGGCAGAACGTCGATTTAACCGGGCGCTTGTCATCCTCATAAATTGCTGATGACGTGGCAGAATGCGCCGATGCCTGCCGCGTCTTATCAGACCTGGAAATCAGCGCCCGAACCGTAGGCCAGATAAGGCGTTCACGCCGCATCTGGCGTCTGGATCAAATGCCTGATGCGCCGCTTGCCGCATCTTATCAGGCCCGGAGCTGGCAATTAATGCCCGCACACCTCACATCCCGGATTACGCATCAGTTTCATTTCGCGAAACTGACAGGTCATCGCATCGTACATTACGATTTTACCGCTGGCGGGTTTGCCATAACCTGCCAGCAGTTTTATCGCTTCCATTGCCTGCAACGAACCAATCACCCCAATCAACGGTGCCATTACGCCTGCTTCCACGCAGGTTAGCGCGTTCTCGCCAAACAAACGGCTAAGGCAGCGATAGCACGGCTCACCGTCCTGATAAGTAAAGACCGTGATTTGCCCTTCCATACGAATTGCCGCGCCGGAAACCAGCGGCACCTTCGCGGCAAAACAGCCCGCGTTCAGTTGATTACGTACCGTAACGTTATCCGTACAGTCGAGCACCAGATTGTGTTCAGCAATCAACGCAGCCAGTTCAGCGTCATCAAGCAACGCGTTTACCGGCATAATCGCAATATGTGGATTGATCCGTGCCAGTGCGTCACGGGCTGATTCTACCTTCGGTTGCCCGACCGTGGCATCACTGTGCAGCGTCTGGCGCTGTAAATTTGAGAGCGAAACCGTGTCGAAGTCGAGCAGCGTCAGGTTGCCGACACCGGCGCTTGCCAGATATTGCGAGGCCGCACAGCCGAGGCCGCCCAGGCCAACTACCAGCACGCGGGAATCTTTCAATGCTTCCTGACCGTCAAAATCAAAACCCCGCAGGATGATTTGCCGATTGTAGCGCAGCATCTCCTGATCGCTGAGTTCCGCCATTACAGGCCTCCGAACAACGCGTTAAATGGCTCGACTTCCACCCATTCGCCCGCTTCAACATTGCCGCGATCGCGCTCCAGCACGATAAAGCAGTTGCCGAGGCTAAAGGAGCTAAATATATGTGAACCCTGATGCCCGGTGGTCGTGACTTCCAGCTCGCCGTCGGCGTTGCGTTGCAGCACGCCGCGCTGGAAATCAAGACGTCCAGGGGATTTCTTCAGACGCGATGCCGTGCGTACGCGCTGGCGCGCGGGCAGGCCACTGGCGGTATTGCCGCTTAATTTGGCCAGCAAAGGTTGTACCAATTGATAGAAGGTCAGCGTCGCAGAAACCGGATTGCCTGGCAGGCCGCAGAACCAGCTATTAGAGAGTTTACCAAACGCGAACGGTTTGCCCGGTTTAATCGCCAGTTTCCAGAAAGCAATTTCGCCCAGTTCTTCGAGAATGGTTTTGGTGTAATCCGCCTCACCAACCGAAACACCACCGGAACTGATCACCACATCCGCCTGGCTGTCGGCTTCAATAAATGCGGCGCGCAGGGCATGTGGATCGTCGCGAATAATCCCTAAGTTGATTACTTCACAACCCAGCTGTTCTAACATCAAATGCACCGCGAGGCGGTTGGTATCGTAAATTTGCCCATCGCCCAGAGGCTGACCGGGTAACTGCAACTCATCACCCGTGGAAAATAGCGCCACTCGCACTTTACGAATCACCGGAGCTTCGGTAATCCCTAGCGAAGCAATCACTGGCAGTTCAGCGGTAGTCAGGCGAGTACCTGCCGGAAAAACAACCGCACCCGCAGAGATATCTTCACCGCGACGGCGAATATTTTGCCCGCTATGCACTTCAGCGGTAAAACGTACGCCATTGTCCGTTAGTTCAGTCTGTTCCTGCATGACCACTGCTTCGCAGCCTTCCGGTACTGGTGCGCCAGTCATAATGCGGATGCAGGTGCCAGCGGGCCACTCGCCATGATAAGGCTGACCGGCAAACGACTTCCCGGCAACGGGCAGCGGTTGCCCGGAGGTGATATCGGCCAAACGTACCGCGTAACCGTCCATTGCGGAGTTATCAAACCCTGGGACATCCAGCGGCGAAACCACATCGCTCGCCAGAATACGACCAAAACACTGTACCAGTGGTAGCGTTTCCTGGGCGGTCAGTGGGGTAACGCGAGAAAGCATCTCATTAAGCGCGGTGTCGAGCGACATCAATCCGGTGGTAAATTCCATGAAAACACTCCTGCGGAGGCAAAATCGAATTTGCCTATTATGTCAGAAAAAACGCCACAGACTGTATGCCACCTCGGTCGTAGAGCAGACACTCGCCTTTACATGCCATATACATCTTTCTATATTCAAAAATTGAATGAGTAATTCATAAAAATTCTGATATTTATAGCAAAAGTGGCGAGCCACCCTTAATGGACGAAGACTATGGGCAAAGCAGTCATTGCAATCCACGGCGGCGCAGGCGCAATTAGCCGCGCACAGATGAGTCTGCAACAGGAATTACGCTACATTGAGGCGCTGTCTGCCATTGTTGAAACCGGACAGCAAATGCTCGAAGCGGGTGAAAGCGCGCTGGATGTGGTGACAGAAGCGGTGCGCTTGCTGGAAGAGTGTCCGCTCTTTAACGCCGGAATTGGCGCCGTCTTTACGCGTGATGAAACGCATGAACTGGACGCCTGCGTGATGGATGGCAACACACTGAAAGCGGGGGCGGTGGCGGGCATTAGTCATCTGCGTAATCCGGTTCTTGCCGCCCGGCTGGTGATGGAGCAAAGCCCGCATGTGATGATGATTGGCGAAGGGGCAGAAAATTTTGCGTTTGCTCATGGCATGGAGCGCGTCTCGCCGGAGATTTTCTCCACGCCGTTGCGTTATGAACAACTACTGGCAGCGCGCGAGGAAGGGGCAACGGTTCTCGACCATAGCGGCGCTCCGCTGGATGAAAAACAAAAAATGGGTACGGTGGGGGCCGTGGCGTTGGATTTAGACGGCAATCTGGCAGCCGCCACGTCCACAGGCGGAATGACCAATAAATTACCCGGACGAGTGGGCGATAGTCCCTTAGTGGGTGCCGGATGCTACGCCAATAACGCCAGTGTGGCGGTTTCTTGTACCGGTACGGGCGAAGTCTTCATCCGCGCGCTGGCGGCGTATGACATCGGCGCGTTAATGGATTATGGCGGTCTAAGCCTCGCGGAAGCCTGCGAGCGGGTGGTGATGGAAAAACTCCCTGCGCTTGGCGGCAGCGGTGGCTTAATCGCTATCGACCACGAAGGTAACGTCGCACTACCGTTTAACACCGAAGGAATGTATCGCGCCTGGGGCTACGCAGGCGATACACCAACCACTGGTATCTACCGCGAAAAAGGGGACACCGTTGCCACACAGTGATGAACTTGATGCCGGTGATGTCCTGGCGGTCGATAATCTCAACATTGCCTTTATGCAGGACCAGCAGAAAGTGGCTGCGGTGCGCAATCTTTCTTTTCGGCTGCGACGCGGCGAGACGCTGGCCATTGTCGGGGAATCCGGGTCCGGTAAATCTGTCACAGCACTGGCATTGATGCGTCTATTGGAACAAGCAGGCGGTCTGGTGCAGTGCAATAAAATGCTGTTGCGGCGACGCAGTCGTGAAGTGATTGAGCTTAACGAGCAGAGTGCCAGGCAAATACAACATGTGCGCGGCGCAGATATAGCGATGATTTTTCAGGAGCCGATGACCTCGCTGAATCCGGTATTTACTGTGGGTGAGCAGATTGCCGAGTCTATCCGTTTGCATCAAAACGCCAGTCGTGAACAGGCGATGGTAGAGGCGAAGCGGATGCTGGATCAGGTTCGCATCCCGGAAGCCCAAACCATTCTTTCCCGTTATCCGCATCAACTCTCCGGCGGGATGCGCCAGCGAGTGATGATTGCAATGGCGCTGTCATGTCGTCCGGCGGTGCTGATTGCGGATGAACCGACCACCGCACTGGATGTCACCATTCAGGCGCAGATCCTGCAATTAATCAAAGTATTGCAAAAAGAGATGTCGATGGGCGTCATCTTTATCACTCACGACATGGGCGTGGTGGCAGAGATTGCCGATCGGGTGCTGGTGATGTATCAGGGCGAAGCGGTCGAAACGGGCAGCGTTGAACAGATTTTTCATGCGCCACAGCATCCTTATACCCGCGCGCTGTTGGCTGCCGTGCCGCAGTTGGGGGCGATGAAAGGGCAAGATTATCCTCGCCGTTTCCCGCTGATATCGCTTGAACATCCGGCTAAACAGGAACGACCTGTCGAGCAGAAAACGGTGGTTGATGGCGACCCTGTTTTACAGGTGCGTAATCTGGTGACCCGTTTCCCTTTACGTAGTGGCTTACTGAATCGCGTTACGCGAGAAGTGCATGCGGTTGAGAAGGTCAGTTTTGATCTCTGGCCGGGCGAAACGTTGTCGCTGGTGGGAGAGTCCGGGAGTGGCAAATCAACCACCGGTAGGGCGTTGCTGCGCCTGGTTGAATCCCAGGGCGGCGAAATCATCTTCAAAGGGCAGCGAATCGATACCCTTTCACCAGGCAAACTTCAGGCATTGCGTCGCGACATCCAGTTTATTTTTCAGGACCCCTACGCCTCGCTGGATCCACGACAGACCATTGGTGATTCGATTGTCGAACCGCTGCGCGTACACGGTTTATTGCAAGGTAACGAAGCTGCTGCACGCGTTGCGTGGTTGCTGGAACGCGTTGGCCTGTTACCTGAACATGCGTGGCGTTACCCGCATGAGTTTTCCGGCGGTCAGCGTCAGCGCATCTGCATTGCTCGCGCGTTGGCACTGAATCCAAAAGTGATCATTGCCGATGAAGCTGTCTCGGCGCTGGATGTTTCGATCCGTGGGCAAATCATCAACTTGTTGCTCGATCTCCAGCGTGATTTGGGCATCGCCTTTCTGTTTATCTCCCACGATATGGCCGTTGTAGAGCGGATTAGTCATCGTGTGGCGGTGATGTATCTCGGGCAAATCGTTGAAATTGGTCCACGGCGCGCGGTCTTTGAAAATCCGCAGCACCCTTATACACGTAAATTACTGGCGGCAGTTCCGGTCGCTGAACCGTCCCGACTACGACCGCAGCGCGTGCTGCTGTCGGATGATCTTCCCAGCAATATTCATCTGCGTGGCGAAGAGGTTGCCGCCGTCTCGTTGCAATGTGTCGGGCCGGGGCATTACGTCGCACAACCACAATCAGAATACGCATTCATGCGTAGATAACATTCAGGCGGAGAATAAAATGGCAAGAGCTGTACACCGTAGTGGGTTAGTGGCGATGGGCATTGCCGCAGCGTTGATGGCACCTTGTGCATTCGCTGCCAAAGATGTGGTTGTGGCAGTGGGATCGAACTTCACTACGCTCGATCCCTATGACGCGAATGACACGTTATCTCAGGCCGTAGCGAAATCTTTTTATCAGGGGCTGTTCGGTCTGGATAAAGAGATGAAACTGAAAAACGTGCTGGCGGAGAGTTATACCGTTTCCGATGACGGCCTCACTTACACCGTGAAATTGCGCGAAGGGATTAAGTTCCAGGACGGCACCGACTTTAACGCCGCAGCCGTCAAAGCGAATCTGGACCGAGCCAGCGATCCGGCAAATCATTTAAAACGCTATAACCTGTACAAAAATATTGCCAAAACTGAAGCGGTCGATCCGACAACGGTAAAGATTACCCTCAAACAGCCGTTCTCAGCGTTTATTAATATTCTTGCCCATCCGGCGACCGCGATGATTTCACCGGCAGCGCTGGAAAAATATGGCAAGGAGATTGGTTTTCATCCGGTCGGAACTGGACCGTATGAACTGGATACCTGGAACCAGACCGATTTTGTGAAGGTTAAAAAATTTGCGGGTTACTGGCAGCCAGGCTTGCCCAAACTGGATTGCATCACCTGGCGTCCGGTGGCGGACAACAACACCCGCGCGGCAATGCTGCAAACCGGTGAAGCGCAGTTTGCTTTCCCCATCCCTTATGAACAAGCTGCGCTACTGGACAAGAACAAAAATATCGAGCTGATGGCCAGCCCGTCGATTATGCAGCGTTATATCAGTATGAACGTGACGCAGAAACCATTCGATAACCCAAAAGTGCGTGAGGCGCTGAATTACGCCATCAACCGTCAGGCACTGGTGAAAGTGGCCTTCGCGGGATATGCAGTTCCTGCCACTGGTGTGGTGCCACCGAGTATTGCTTACGCGCAAAGTTATAAACCGTGGCCTTACGATCCGGCTAAAGCGCGCGAACTATTAAAAGAGGCGGGATATCCCAACGGTTTCAGTACCACATTGTGGTCATCACATAATCACAGTACCGCGCAGAAAGTGCTGCAATTTACCCAGCAACAGCTAGCGCAGGTGGGGATTAAAGCCCAGGTGACGGCGATGGATGCCGGGCAGCGGGCGGCAGAAGTTGAAGGTAAAGGGCAAAAAGAGAGCGGCGTGCGAATGTTCTATACTGGCTGGTCGGCCTCGACCGGTGAAGCTGACTGGGCGCTATCGCCGCTGTTCGCCTCGCAGAACTGGCCGCCGACGCTGTTTAATACTGCGTTTTACAGCAATAAGCAGGTGGATGACGAGCTTGCCCAGGCGCTGAAAACCAACGATCCGACGGAAAAGGCGCGCTTGTATAAGGCGGCGCAGGATACCATCTGGCAAGAGTCGCCGTGGATCCCGCTGGTGGTAGAAAAACTGGTGTCGGCACACAGCAAAAACTGAGTGGTTTTTGGATTATGCCAGACACTGGCTTTAGCTTTGAAGATGCGGATTTGCAATAAGCAACGCAGGGAGAGGAATGCTTAATTACGTTATCAAACGCTTGCTGGGGCTGATTCCGACGCTGTTTATTGTCTCGGTGCTGGTGTTTTTGTTTGTCCATATGCTACCCGGCGACCCGGCGCGATTGATTGCCGGTCCAGAAGCCGATGCGCAGGTCATCGAACTGGTGCGTCAGCAACTGGGGCTGGATCAGCCGCTGTATCACCAGTTCTGGCACTATATCAGCAATGCCGTGCAGGGGGATTTTGGTCTGTCGATGGTGTCGCGTCGTCCGGTTGCCGAGGAGATCGCCAGCCGTTTCATGCCTACGCTGTGGTTGACCATTACCAGTATGACATGGGCGGTGCTGTTCGGCATGGCGGCGGGTATTATCGCCGCCGTCTGGCGTAACCGTTGGCCGGATCGATTAAGTATGACCATCGCGGTATCAGGGATTTCATTTCCGGCATTTGCGCTCGGAATACTGCTGATTCAGGTTTTCTCTGTTGAACTGGGCTGGTTGCCTACCGTAGGTGCAGACAGTTGGCAGCACTACATATTACCTTCTCTGACGCTCGGCGCGGCGGTGGCGGCAGTGATGGCGCGTTTTACCCGTGCCTCGTTTGTTGACGTTTTAAATGAAGATTATATGCGTACCGCGAGGGCGAAAGGGGTAAGCGAAACCTGGGTTGTCCTCAAGCATGGTTTACGCAACGCCATGATCCCTGTGGTCACCATGATGGGATTGCAGTTTGGCTTTTTGCTCGGTGGCTCTATCGTGGTGGAGAAAGTATTTAACTGGCCCGGACTTGGGCGTTTACTGGTCGATTCGGTAGAAATGCGTGATTACCCGGTGATTCAGGCAGAAATTCTGCTCTTCTCGCTGGAGTTTATTCTTATCAACTTAGTGGTGGATGTGCTTTATGCCGCCATTAACCCGGCTATCAGGTACAAGTAAGGATGCGACTATTTAACTGGCGACGTCAGGCGGTGTTAAACGCTATGCCACTGGTAAAACCTGACCAGGTACGTACACCGTGGCATGAGTTCTGGCGACGTTTTCGCCGTCAGCATATGGCGATGGCCGCCGCACTGTTCGTCATTTTGCTGATTGTGGTGGCAATTTTTGCCCGTTGGATCGCCCCCTATGATGCCGAAAATTTTTTCGATTATGACAACCTGAATAACGGCCCTTCTTTGCAACACTGGTTTGGTGTCGACTCGCTGGGGCGTGATATTTTCAGCCGTGTCCTAGTCGGCGCGCAAATCTCGCTGGCGGCGGGTGTGTTTGCTGTCTTTATTGGCGCGGCGATCGGTACGCTATTGGGTTTACTGGCGGGATATTACGAAGGCTGGTGGGACCGATTGATTATGCGTATTTGCGATGTGCTGTTTGCTTTCCCTGGCATATTACTGGCGATTGCTGTCGTTGCGGTGTTAGGAAGCGGTATTGCCAACGTAATTATCGCAGTCGCCATCTTTTCCATTCCGGCTTTTGCCCGTCTGGTTCGTGGCAACACGCTGGTGTTGAAACAGCAAACTTTTATTGAATCGGCGCGCAGTATTGGTGCCAGCGACATGACCATCTTGTTGCGCCATATCTTGCCCGGGACTGTCTCTTCCATTGTCGTCTTTTTCACAATGCGTATTGGCACTTCGATCATCTCGGCTGCCAGCCTTTCATTTCTTGGCCTGGGGGCGCAGCCGCCGACACCAGAATGGGGGGCTATGCTCAATGAAGCGCGAGCGGATATGGTCATCGCGCCGCATGTGGCGGTTTTCCCGGCACTCGCTATCTTCCTGACCGTGCTGGCTTTCAACTTGCTGGGCGATGGCTTACGCGACGCGCTGGACCCGAAAATTAAAGCATAGCCACGGCAGAATATTGCTTAAAAATGTAATGGCGTCATAGGAAATTATTGCTATACGCAAATGTTGTAACTTTCTGCCGATTTTGTAGAATCAGGTAATTGGGTAAATATGCTGCTGTAAAAGTCTATTTATGCAGCGAAGTAGCGTACTGATAGTTATTTTGTTACGTGTATTAACATGCTTAGTTTATACGAAAAAATAAAGATAAGACTGATTATTTTATTTTTGTTGGCTACGCTGTCATTTATTGGTCTTTTTTTCATCATTAACTATCAGTTGGTATCGGAAAGGGCGGTAAAACGTGCCGATAGCCGCTTTGAACTTATTCAAAAAAATGTAGGTTATTTTTTTAAAGATATTGAGCGTGCTGCCTTAACGTTAAAGGATTCGCTGTATTTATTGAAAAACAGTGAGGAGATTAAACGTGCCGTCATTCTGAAAATGGAAATGATGCCATTTCTGGATACGGTAGGATTGGTGCTGGATGATGATAAATATTATCTCTTTACCCGTCGGGCGAATGATAAAATCATTGTTTACCATCAGGAAAAAGTAAATGGGCCACTTGTCGATGAGGCTGGACGCGTCATCTTTGCCGACTTTAACCCGTCCCAGCGGCCCTGGTCGGTGGCATCAGACGACTCGGGTAGTAGCTGGAATCCGGCCTACAACTGCTTTGATCGGCCAGGGAAAAAGTGTATCTCTTTTACCCTACGAATTAATGGCAAAGACCGTGACTTACTGGCCGTTAATAAGATTCATGTCGACTTAAACTGGCGCTATCTGAATGAATATCTTGATCAAATCAGTTCGACTGATGAAGTCCTGTTTTTGAAACAAGGCCATGAGATCATCGCCAAAAACCAACTCGCCCGTGAAAAAACGATTATTTATAATAGCGAAGGAAACTATAACATTATTGATTCTTTCGACACGGAATATATCGCAAGAACATCAGAAGTTCCAAATAACTCGTTGTTCGAAATATATTTTTATTATCCCACAGGTAATTTATTTAACGCATCGGATAAACTCTTTTATCTACCATTTGCATTTATTATTATCGTATTGCTGTTGGTTTACTTAATGACCACGCGTGTGTTTCGTCGACAATTTTCCGAAATGACAGAACTGGTCAATACGCTGGAGTTTTTGCCCGATTCTTCTGAACAAATGCAGGCATTGAAAATCCGTGAAGGCGATGCGAAAGAGATTATCAGCATCAAAAATTCCATAGCGGAAATGAAAGACGCCGAAGTTGAACGTTCGAATAAACTGCTCTCGCTAATCTCCTACGATCAGGAGAGTGGATTTATCAAAAACATGGCGATTATTGAATCTAATAATAGCCAGTATCTGGCTGTCGGGATCATCAAACTGTGCGGGCTGGAAGCCGTCGAAGCTGTGTTTGGCGTCGAGGAACGCAATAAAATCGTCAGGAAACTGTGTCAGCGAATTGCCGAGAAATATGCGCAATGCTGCGATATAGTGACATTCAATGCCGATCTCTATTTATTATTATGCCGGGAAAATGTACAGACCTTTACCCGCAAAATAGCGATGGTAAATGATTTCGACAGCAGCTTTGGTTATCGCAATCTGCGCATACACAAATCTGCCATTTGTGAACCGTTGAAGGGTGAAAACGCCTGGAGTTATGCCGAAAAGCTGAAACTGGCGATTTCCAGTGTCCGTGACCATATGTTCTCTGAGTTTATTTTCTGTGATGACGCGAAACTCAACGAAATTGAAGAGAATATCTGGATTGCGCGTAATATTCGCCATGCAATGGAAATAGGCGAACTATTTTTAGTCTATCAACCGATTGTTGATATGAAAACCAGAGACATTGTCGGCGCAGAAGCATTATGCCGCTGGATCTCTGCGGAACGAGGAATAATCTCACCGCTGAAGTTTGTTACGATTGCTGAAGATATTGGGTTTATCAATGAGCTTGGCTATCAAATTATTAAAACCGCAATGCGTGAATTCAGGCATTTTAGCCAGCGTGCGGCCCTGAAGGACGGTTTCTTACTGCATATTAATGTTTCGCCCTGGCAGCTAAACGAACCACACTTTCATGAGCATTTTACAACTATCATGAAAGAGCATGATCTGCAGGCGAATAGTATCTGTATTGAGATCACTGAAACAGTGATCGAACGAATTAATGAACATTTTTATCTCAATATTGCACAACTGCGTAAACAAGGGGTAGGGATATCGATTGATGACTTTGGCACAGGGCTGTCAAACCTGAAACGTTTTTTATGAAATTAACCCTGACAGCATAAAAGTAGATTCGCAATTTACCGGCGATATTTTCGGCACCGCGGGAAAAATTGTACGCATTATCTTCGACCTGGCACGCTATAACCAGATTCCGGTGATTGCAGAAGGTGTTGAGAGCGAAGAGGTTGCGCGTGAATTAATGAAATTAGGCTGTGTTCAGGCCCAAGGGTATCTGTACCAGAAGCCTATGCCATTCTCTGCCTGGGATAAAAGTGGAAAGTTAGTAAAAGAGTAGTTTAGGTATGTCCAGAATCAATAAATTCGTACTTACAGTCAGTCTGCTGATTTTTATTATGATTTCGGCAGTTGCCTGCGGGATCTACACTCAAATGGTGAAAGAACGGGTGTATGGCCTGAAACAGTCCGTTATTGATACTGCTTTTGCGGTGGCAAATATTGCTGAATATCGGCGTAGTGTGGCAATTGATCTCATCAATACGCTAAATCCTACGGAAGAACAATTGCTGGTTGGCTTACGCACAGCCTATGCCGATTCGATTTCTCCTTCTTATTTGTATGATGTTGGGCCTTATCTGATTTCCAGTGATGAATGTATTCAGGTAAAGGAGTACGAGAATAACTATTGTACAAATATCATGCAGGTGGTTAAGTATTTGCATGTTAAGAATACGGGGTTTATCTCTTTTGACGGTAAAACCTTCGTCTATTATCTCTACCCGGTTAGCCATAATCGCAGTCTGATATTTTTGCTTGGGCTGGAGCGCTTTTCTTTACTGTCAAAATCACTGGCAATGGACAGCGATAACCTGATGTTCTCACTTTTTAAGAATGGCAAACCGGTTACTGGTGATGAATATAACGCCAAAAATGCCATCTTCACTGTTTCGGAAGCGATGGAGCACTTCTCCTATTTACCGACAGGATTGTATGTGTTTGCCTATAAAAAAGACGTTTATTTTCAGGTGTGTACGTTGATCATCTTCTTTGCCGCATTGGTGGCAGCTATATCAGGGGCCAGCTGCCTCTATCTGGTACGCAGAGTGATCAATCGGGGCATTGTTGAAAAAGAAGCCATTATTAATAACCATTTTGACCGTGTGCTGGACGGTGGGCTTTTCTTCTCGGCGGCGGATGTCAAAAAACTCTACAGTATGTATAACTCAGCGTTTCTTGACGACCTGACGAAAGCGATGGGCAGAAAATCCTTTGACGAAGACTTAAAAGCCTTGCCGGAAAAAGGCGGATATTTGTGCCTGTTTGACGTCGATAAATTCAAGAACATTAACGACACCTTCGGCCATTTGTTGGGCGATGAAGTGTTGATTAAGGTTGTGAAAATCCTTAAATCACAAATTCCGGTGGATAAAGGCAAAGTCTATCGTTTTGGCGGCGACGAATTTGCGGTGATTTATACAGGTGGAACGCTGGAAGAGTTGCTATCGATATTAAAAGAAATCGTTCATTTCCAGGTGGGGAGCATTAATTTAAGCACCAGCATCGGCGTAGCACATTCAAATGAATGTACCACCGTTGAACGGCTGAAAATGCTGGCAGATGAGCGACTGTATAAGAGCAAGAAAAACGGCAGGGCGCAGATTAGCTGGCAATAATGTTTAAGGCCGGGAAAATAAATTTGCCCGGCCTGGCATTAATTAAACCCGACTACCCCACAAATCGTACTCATCGGCATGCTCGACTTTCACACGCAGGATGTCGCCCGGCTTAACGTTGGTTTCACCGTTGAGATAGACCGCGCCGTCGATTTCCGGCGCATCAGCCATACTGCGGCCAATCGCGCCTTCTTCATCCACTTCGTCGATGATCACCAGAATTTCACGGCCAACTTTCTCCTGCAGGCGCTCGGCGGAAATCTGTTGTTGCAGTTGCATGAAGCGATTCCAGCGTTCTTCTTTCACTTCTTCCGGGACCTGGTCCGGCAGAGCATTGGCATCTGCGCCTTCAACCGGGCTGTATTTAAAGCAGCCAACGCGATCCAGACGTGCTTCTTTCAGGAAGTCGAGCAGCATCTGGAAATCTTCTTCCGTCTCGCCAGGGAAGCCGACAATAAAGGTTGAACGCAGGGTCAGTTCTGGGCAGATTTCACGCCATTTTTTGATACGCGCCAGTTGGCGATCCACCGAACCCGGGCGCTTCATCAGTTTGAGAATACGTGGGCTGGCATGCTGCAGCGGAATATCCAGATATGGCAGGATTTTGCCTTCAGCCATCAGCGGGATGACGTCATCCACGTGCGGATAAGGGTAAACGTAGTGCAGACGTGTCCAGATCCCCAGTTTCGATAACTGTTCGCACAGGCTGACCATGCTGGTTTTTACCGGCTCGCCGTTGTGGAAGCCAGTACGGTGTTTAACATCTACGCCATAGGCGGAAGTATCCTGGGAAATCACCAGAATCTCTTTAACGCCCGCATCAACCAGACGTTTCGCTTCGCTTAATACTTCGCCAATCGGGCGGCTCACCAGATCGCCGCGCATTGAAGGAATAATGCAGAAGGTGCAGCGGTGGTTACAACCTTCGGAAATCTTCAGATAGGCATAATGACGTGGGGTCAACTTAACACCCTGTTCCGGCACCAGGCTCAGGAACGGATTGTGTTTCGGTTTTGGCACGTAGTGATGAACGTGCTCCAGAACCTGCTCGTAGCTATGAGGCCCGGTGATTTCCAGCACTTTCGGGTGGACTTCGCGGATCTGATCTTCTTTTGCCCCCAGACAACCAGTCACAATCACCTTGCCGTTTTCATTCAACGCTTCGCCAATGGCTTCCAGAGATTCTTGCACCGCGCTGTCAATAAAGCCGCAGGTGTTAACGATCACCATGTCCGCGTCGTCATAGCTCGGTACTACGTCATAACCTTCAGTACGCAGTTCGGTCAGAATGCGCTCTGAATCGACAAGGTTTTTCGGACAGCCAAGGGAAACAAAGCCGATTTTCGGCTGGGGAGTTACTTTGCTCATAGCTTAAAAAATATTCAGTTACAGGAAAGGTCAGGGCAGGGATTCTACAGAGTTCTGGATAAAATTTGTATCGTAATCTGGTCAACAGGCGAGGAAAACGCCCCAAATATCGGGGCGCAAATGATTGTCATGCTACTGAGTTTTCAGTTAGCGCCTCCGCAGGCTGGCTGCTGGATTTGTCCCGCAGCGTAAAGACCGAAATAAGCGTGAAGCAACCGGCAATCGCCCCCAGGATAAGATAGGTTTCAGCAAAACCAATGGTGTCATACAGATAGCCGGCAATGGGGGAATAGATTGCCGTGGCGATGGATGCCACAAAAAGCACCAGCAGGTATACCGTCGAAGAGAGTTTATGATCAAAGTTAGCCGCGATAAATTTAAACACAGACACCAGGATCAGTGGTTTTTCGATGGCGTGCATCATTTTAACGGCCGCAATCCACACTGGTCCCAGTTGGATAGCAGAACCGGCAATGCGTAGCGACATAATGGTTCCGGCAATAACCAATGCCCATTTGGCGCCAGTGCGGTTAACAAACCACGGCATCAGACAGAGAAATAAGGTTTCTCCACAGACCTGGACAGAAGCCAGAATTCCGTACCAGCGATTGCCTTCTTCTGGCGTCGGAAATTGCAGCGAAAAATATTGTGCGAATTGTTGATCGTAAGTGTCATAAATTTGCGTTACGAACAGAGTGAACATCAATAAAAACCAGAACTGACTATTTTTCGCCAGTTCAAGTGCATGGATAGCTTTCAGCGAATTGGTTTTTTCAATTTCCGCCTCGGTCAGTTCAATTTTGGTAAACATAAAGCAGATTGCGGCGATCACAATGGCACAGCTTGCCAGCCAGAAAGAGAGATTAGGGCTGGTATCAATGTATTTACCCACAATCCACGCGGCGGCAGCCCATCCCAGAGAGCCCCACATTCTTACGCGACCATATTCAAAATGATAACGGCGCGAAACTTTATCTATCCAGGAATCCAGAACGCCACAGCCAGAATTAAAAATGATCCCCAGGTAAACACCACCCAAAACAGCGCCCAGCCAGAAGTTATGAACCAGAAGCGGGGCATACACATAAATAAAGAATGGGCCTACGGGAAGTAATAATGCGACGAGGATCCAGATGAGTTGTTTCTTAAGACCAAATTTATCGGAGATGAAACCGAAGAACGGCTGCATTAATAACGCAATGAAAGCATTAACGGAATAAAGCAATCCTGTGCGTGTGGCGGTAATTTCCAGATGCTGTGTCGTCCATATGACAAAAAATGCCATCGTTGCCGACCAGGCGAAGAGGTACAGAAAATCGAAAATACTGAGCAAAATATAATTACGTTTACCGGGCAATAACATAGCCATATCCTCAATCACTGGCGTTGGGTCATTTACCGTTGGCACAGGCATTAGCTGTGCTTACTGGTTATTGTTTTGGTATGCATCTCCGGAAATGTCATACGTTAACAATTTCATTTTTACTCTGACCCTGACCGCGATGATTAGGCAATGTGTTAAATGAATGTTTGAGATTTACATCACAATTATTGCTGATAATAAAAAAGATTTAGCGAAACAGATCACTAAATCTTTTTATGAGAACGTATTACTTTTATGCCTTTCTTGTTAGCTCATCTGCCAGTGTGCGAAGGTGTTCAGCAATATTCATCAGATCAGTCTGTGGTGAGTGCAGGGGACCAGCAGAGTTACGCACGACCAGGCGACTGGGAAGGATGGTAGAAGAGCGGAGCATCGCGTGTTCATCATCCGGCTGTAAAATTTGTTGAACGGCAATTTTCCCTTGTAAATCAAAGTCGATTGCGACGGTCGTTAGCGAAGGTTCAAAAAACGCACTCTCATAGGTGTCGTCATAGCCTATGACAGAAATATCTTGCGGGATTTTACGTTTTTGTTGATGTAAGGCGCTTAATGCCCCCAATGCCATCTGATCATTGGCGATCAGAAGAGCGGTCGCCTGTGGTGTTTCACGTAGCATCTGTAACGTCGCCAGATAGCCGCTTTGAGCGTCCCAATGACCGTAATGAATGGCCAGCGGCGTCAGTTGGAGTGAAGCGAGTGTGTCGCGCCAGGTATTGAGTCGTAGCCGCGCGGGTACTGAATTTTCAGGGCCAGAGATCAAGCAAAATTGACGATGCCCCAAATCGTAAAGATGTTTCACGCTGGCGCGTGCACCTTCTGCGGGATTAAAGGTGACGTTAAATACCGGGCTATAAGGGTCCACGTCGAGAAACAAACATAATACATCGCTGTTTTCAGCAACCAGAGTTTCAGCCAATGCCGTTTCCAATGGTGCGTTGATAATAATCTTTGTTACCCGTTGTGCTTTTAATTCATTAATTGCAGCCTGAATACCTTTAATATCAACATCGTCAATCATGGATATCAGCACCTGATATCCCTGTTCTCCGGCATATTTTTTCACTGCTGCCGCAATTTGCGAGGGGGCATGCAGGGCAAGTGAAGTTGTAACCAACCCGACCGTTTTGCTCTCTTTCCCTACCAACTGTTGAGCTACGCGATTTGGAACGTACTTAAGTTCGGCAATGGCTTGTTCAATTTTTTTGACGTGTTTTAGCAGACACGTTCGCTGAATTGTTAAGCACCCTCGACACTGTCTGATAAGAAACATTGGCATGACGAGCAACATCGGCAAGGGTTGCAGCTTTGGTTTTCATATTCGCCCCGGCTAAAAGATTTGTCACAGTATACCGCAGTGAATGTCATACGTATCACGCTCACCTGTCTCAGTGCCGGTAAGCTGAACCGACGAACCTGTTTGAAGGGAAAAACGCGTACTTGATCACATTCCTGCCGGACATTTCTTGCATAACGAAGCAATAAATTACTAGATGACAGTATTGTGAACGAATAACATTTTTTGTCTGTTTAAAACAATTCAGGAGTCAGCATGGACAAGTACCCACCGATCATCCCCAGAGCCCCATGGTTACTTCATGGAGCTGATTACAATCCGGAGCAATGGTTACATGTCCCTGGGATTCTGGAGAAAGATATCGCCATGATGCAACAGGCTGGTTGTAACACCATGTCGGTGGGCATTTTTAGCTGGTCAATACTGGAACCCACAGAGGGTGAGTATCGCTTTGACTGGCTGGATGAGGTGCTGGATAAACTTCATGCTGGTGGGATCTCTGTCTTCCTCGCAACACCAAGCGGAGCCAAACCCGCCTGGCTTGCTGCTCGTTATCCAGAGGTTCTGAGAGTTAGCGCCTCACGCGAGAAAATGCTTCACGGTGGCCGCCATAATCACTGCCTTTCTTCGCCAGTGTATAAAGATAAAGTGACGCAAATTAACCGTAAGCTGGCGCAGCGATACGCCAATCATCCGGCGGTTCTGGGATGGCATATCAGTAATGAGTATGGCGGAGAGTGTCATTGTAATGGATGCCAACAGGCGTTTCGCCGTTGGTTGCAGACGCGTTACACCACTCTTGAGGCGCTTAATCAGGCATGGTGGACTGGCTTCTGGAGCCATACATACAGTGACTGGTCACAAATTGAATCTCCTTCCCCAATAGGTGAAATGTCCAACCACGGTTTGAATCTTGATTGGCGGCGCTTTGTCACATCGCAGGTAAAAGAGTTCTATCAAATGGAAATCGCGCCGTTAAAAGCTGAACGCCCCGATTTACCTGCGACGACCAATTTTATGTGGTATTTCAATGACTACAACTACTGGGCATTAGCCGAAGTGGTTGATTTTGTGAGTTGGGATAGCTACCCCATGTGGCACAAACAGGAAGATGAACGCGCTGTAGCCTGCAAAACAGCGATGTATCACGACCTGATGCGTACCTTGAAAAATAAACCATTTATTCTGATGGAATCCACGCCCAGCCAGACAAGCTGGCAGCCAACCAGCAAATTGAAAAAGCCGGGAATGAATATTCTTTCTTCCTTACAGGCCGTCGCTCACGGCGCAGACGGCGTGCACTATTTTCAGTGGCGTAAGAGTCGTGGTGCCGTGGAGAAGTTTCATGGTGCGGTGGTTGATCACGTCGGTCATCTGGAGACGCGTACCGGGCGCGAAGTCATACAACTGGGGCAACGGCTGGCTCATCTTAAACAATTGGTTGGGACGAAAACGCAGGCCAAAGTTGCCATTATTTTCGACTGGGAGAACCGCTGGGCGGTCAATGATGCTGCCGGGCCGCGCAATTGCGGTATCCACTACGAACAAACGGTAGTGGAGCATTACCGACCTTTCTGGGAGCAGGGCGTGGCGGTCGATATTATCAATGCTGATTGTGATCTTACGGGTTATCAGTTAGTTATCGCCCCAATGCTCTATATGGTTCGCGATGGATTTGCTGCTCGTGCTCGTGCCTATGTCGAAGCTGGTGGCAATTTTGTCACCACTTACTGGTCCGGGATTGTCAATGAAACCGATTTATGTCACCTGGGTGGGTTCCCTGGCCCGTTGCGTGACCTGATGGGCGTATGGGCTGAAGAGATTGATAGTCTTAATGATTATCAGCATAACGAAGTTATCTGCGAGCCGAATGCGTATGGACTGCAGGGGCAATGGCAGGCACGGGAATTATGTGCGGTTATTCACGCCGAAGGTGCTCAGGTTCTGGCGCGCTATGGTGAGGATTTTTATGCGGGTACACCTGCGTTAACGGTAAATCACGTCGGACAAGGTCGTGCTTTCTATGTGGCTTCGCGTAATGATGCGTCATTTCATCAAGCGTTTGCCGCGATGTTGATCAACACACTTCATCTCCCAAAAGCACTTGCTACTGAACTTCCTGCTGGCGTTATTGCAACGCGTCGGGCAGACGGCGATCAGGAATGGGTTTTTGTACAAAATTACACTGCTCATGTACAAAATGTTGTGCTTCCTGGAGCGTGGCGAGTGGCGGAAACGGGCAAGGCTTGTTCACAAGAATTAGAACTGGCGCCGTGGGGATGTGAGGTACTGGAAAGAGAAATAATGTAAATTCTTATTAATAAGATGTGAAGTATTGATCCTTGACAGCATTTTGCTCAAAAAAATGGCCATACTATTTAATTGCAATAAGGCTGGAAAGAGGAGGATCGAAGTATGTTCGTTGACAGACAGCGAAGCGACCTGCTGAACCGGTTGAAAGACGCACAAGTTGACCTCGCTGCATACGTGCATCTGAGGAAGGCCAAAGGATACATGTCCGTCAGCGAAAGCAATCATCTACGAGATAACTTTTTTAAACTGCATCGCGAATTGCACGATAAATCGCTGCGGTTGAATCTTCATCTGGATCAGGAAGAGTGGGGTGCTCTTCATCACGCTGAAGAAGCATTAGCGACAGCCGCAGTATGTTTGATGAGCGGGCATCATGATTGCCCGACTGTTATTACCGTCAACGCCGATAAGCTTGAAAATTGTCTGATGAGCTTAACGCTGAGTATCCAGAGCCTTGAAAAGCACACCATGCTTGAGCAGGCCTGAAAACTAAGGGGGAGAATGCATCTCCCCCTTCATGTTTAAGTTTATGTAAAAATGCATTTGTTACGCTTTTGACTGACTACGCTTTAAGCCAGAGTCAATCCGGAGGCGTTATGCATCGACAATCTCTTTTCCTTGTGACCCTTTTCTGTGTTTCTTCCGCTCTCTGGGCGGCGCCTGCAACGGTAAATGTCGAAGTATTGCAAGACAAACTCGACCATCCCTGGGCGCTGGCCTTTTTACCCGATAATCACAGTATGTTAATCACGCTGCGTGGTGGCGAGTTACGCCACTGGCAAGAAGGAAAAGGATTATCTGCGCCGCTGGCTGGTGTGCCGGAAGTCTGGGCGCACGGGCAGGGAGGCTTGTTGGATGTAGCTTTAGCGCCTGATTTTGCCCAGTCTCGCCGCATCTGGTTAAGTTATTCAGAACAGGGAGATGATGACAAGGCCGGTACTGCCGTAGGTTATGGCCGTTTGAGCGATGATCTGACAAAAATAACGGATTTCCGCACTGTTTTTCGTCAGATGCCTAAGCTTTCTACCGGTAACCATTTTGGTGGACGGTTGGTGTTTGACGGCAAAGGTTATTTGTTTATTGGTCTGGGGGAAAACAATCAGCGCCCGACGGCGCAGGATCTGGATAAATTACAGGGCAAACTGGTGCGTCTGACCGACCAGGGCGAGATCCCGGATGATAATCCTTTTGCAAAGGAATCCGGTGCGCGCGCTGAGATCTGGTCTTACGGCATTCGTAATCCGCAAGGGATGGCGATGAATCCGTGGAGTAATGCACTATGGCTGAATGAACATGGCCCGCGCGGTGGTGATGAAATTAATATCCCGCAAAAAGGCAAAAACTACGGCTGGCCGCTGGCAACCTGGGGAATCAACTATTCGGGCTTTAAGATACCGGAAGCGAAAGGGGAAATCGTTGCCGGAACCGAACAACCGATTTTCTACTGGAAAGATTCGCCTGCCGTGAGCGGTATGGCCTTCTATAACAGCGACAAATTCCCCCAGTGGCAGCAAAAATTATTTATTGGCGCGTTAAAAGACAAAGATGTCATCGTGATGAGCGTCAACGGCGACAAAGTGACAGAAGATGGCCGCATATTAACGGACAGAGGGCAGCGAATTCGTGATGTTCGCACTGGGCCCGACGGTTATTTGTACGTATTGACCGACGAGTCCAATGGCGAATTACTGAAAGTAAGTCCACGTAATAATTAGCTAACGGGGATCATCACCACTTTACGCACTGCGGGGCGTTCAGTGAGCTGTTGATACCAGCGTTCCAGATTTGGACGCGGTGTCCAGGTCAGACCGACGTTAAACAAATTGTAGATAAACGGTGCAATAGCGATATCACCCACGCCAAATTTATCACCAGAGAACCATTTCACTTTTGCCAGTTCCGCATCAAGAAGGGCAAACAGAGCGTCGCATTCCTTGCAACTGGCATCAATGGCGGCCTGGTCGCGCTCTTCAGGTGGTGTTCTGACCAATCCAATCAGGATCCCGCGATGGGCATTACTGAGCGTCTGGTTTGCCCAGTCCATCCATTTTTCCGCTTCTGCACGACGTGCTGGCGAGTCGATCCACAAGCGGTTTTGTCCGTACTGTGCTGCCAGGTAGCGGACAATGGCGTTCGATTCCCAGAGAATTAAATCACTTTCGTCGTCGCGCAACAGCGGCACCAGCCCGTTGGGATTCATCGCCAGAAAATCGGCGTCATGGTTTACTCCAAACTCACGACCCGCGAGAATTTGCTCATAAGGTAGATCCAGTTCTTCGAGCGTCAGCAACACTTTTTTTACGTTGGTTGAATTATTCCGACCCCACAGCGTAATCATACTCACCCCTTTTTACACAGGCAGCCACAGGCTGAACAGGACTCTGATGGTGGAGTAAAGTTAACTTTTAAGCAACAGTTGGCAAAAAAATGACGCCAGAAGCAGCGAAGCGGCAGGATATTGCATAAACTTTAAAAACTTTACCAACTTACGGTTTCTTTAAGTTTGTGTGTGCGTTATTAATCACCGAACTTATCATACGGCGATATAACGTATTTTTTTTGAATGGATACTCGGGTGGCATTTATGACGCAATACTCCTCTCTCCTTCGTGGTCTTGCTGCGGGTTCTGCATTTTTATTCCTTTTTGCCCCAACGGCATTCGCGGCGGAACAAACCGTTGACGCGCCGAGCGTGGATGCGCGTGCATGGATTTTAATGGATTACGCCAGCGGAAAAGTGCTGGCTGAAGGTAATGCGGATGAGAAACTGGACCCAGCCAGTCTGACCAAAATCATGACCAGCTATGTGGTTGGGCAGGCGCTCAAGGCCGATAAGATTAAACTCACCGATATGGTGACGGTCGGTAAAGATGCCTGGGCGACGGGGAATCCGGCGCTGCGCGGTTCATCGGTGATGTTCCTCAAACCGGGCGATCAGGTTTCGGTGGCCGATTTAAACAAAGGCGTGATTATTCAGTCCGGTAATGACGCCTGTATTGCGCTGGCAGATTACGTCGCGGGCAGTCAGGAGTCATTTATTGGCTTGATGAATGGTTATGCTAAAAAATTGGGCCTGACCAACACCACCTTCCAGACGGTGCACGGCCTCGACGCACCGGGGCAGTTCAGTACCGCACGCGATATGGCCTTGCTGGGCAAAGCGTTAATCCACGATGTACCGGAAGAGTACGCCATTCATAAAGAGAAGGAATTTACCTTCAACAAGATTCGCCAGCCTAACCGTAACCGTCTGCTGTGGAGTAGTAATGTCAATGTCGATGGCATGAAGACCGGTACTACGGCAGGAGCCGGTTACAACCTGGTGGCCTCCGCGACCCAGGGCGACATGCGTTTGATCTCTGTGGTACTGGGAGCGAAAACCGATCGTATCCGTTTTAATGAGTCCGAAAAGTTGCTCACCTGGGGCTTCCGTTTCTTTGAAACCGTGACACCAATTAAACCTGATGCCACCTTTGTGACCCAGCGAGTCTGGTTTGGCGATAAGAGTGAAGTGAATCTCGGTGCTGGCGAAGGCGGAGCGGTGACTATTCCGCGTGGACAACTGAAAAACCTGAAAGCCAGTTATACATTAACCGAACCGCAGCTCACCGCACCGCTGAAAAAAGGCCAGGTCGTCGGAACCATTGATTTCCAGCTTAACGGTAAATCTATTGAACAGCGTCCGCTGATCGTAATGGAGAATGTGGAAGAGGGGGGATTCTTTGGTCGGATGTGGGATTTCGTGATGATGAAATTCCATCAGTGGTTTGGTAGCTGGTTCTCTTAATCTTGAGATGACCGGGTGACGCGTTGACGTCATCCGGTGATGCTTAATTAATACATTAACTTAATACGCTGCGTTTGCGCGTACTTCACATACTCATCTTCCGGACTACGATCGCTTACTACGATATCAAAGCGTTTCAGGTCGCCCATGCGCGCCGGACGTACTTTACCAAACTTACTGTGGTCGACAACCAGCACATGCTTTTGCGCCATCGACATAGCCCAGTGTTTTACCGGCAACTCTTCAAGATTAAAACAGGTTGCGCCTTTTTTGATATGTACACCCGCAGCGGAATAAAAAGCGATATCCGGACAAAAATTATTCAGCGTTTGTTGAAAATCGATAGGTTTGAAGATGGCGTTGCTGGCGTGAAATTCTCCACCACTAAGAAACGCCCGGCAATGTGGTTTCTCTTGCAGCGCCAGAAAGGTATTTAGTGAATAACAAACGGCGGTGAAAGGGATTTCATTATCAATCGCTTCAATAATCCAGGGCGTAGTGGTGCCGCAGTCAAAAAAGAGGGTCTGACCGGGTTCTACCAACGTCGCGGCCAGTTTCGCAGCGCGGCGTTTTTTCTTCCACCAGACGGGATTTTTGGTCGCTTAGCAGGTAATGGCTGGCGCTGCGTGGTTCGAGAACGATATAGCCGCCGAGTAATACGACGGGGGCGCTGTTGTTATTCAGGTCGCGACGAATCGTCATCTCTGAAACCCCAAGTAGGGCGGCGGCGTCCTTCAGATGTAACTTATCGCTGCGTTTTAATTCCTGGAGTAATTGCCCGATGCGCTCTTCGCGACGTGTTTCCATATTCCCTCTGAATAGTTATTGAAGCGAGCCGCCTGATATTACACGTTTTATCCGAAATCAGCCACGTACCCAGCCTTTACGGATCGGTAAGGCGAAACAGAAGCGATACCACGATTGCAGTCGCTGGTAGAGCATCGCCCCCGCAGCTTGCCAGATAATCTGCGCGCTAAGGCAACCAATCATTCCCGCTAACAATCCACCAAGCATATCCAGTGGCCAGTGGACGCCAAGGTAGACCCGCGACCAGGCAATAATTACGGCCAGCACCATGAGAAGTGATCCGGACCACAAACGATGCCAGATTAAAAATGCCAGAGCGAAGGTGAAGGTCACTGTGCCGTGATCGCTCGGGAAAGAGTCATCCGCCGCATGGTGCAGGAAGTTATAGCCGATATTCTCGACAAACGGGCGGTCATGCGGAAATAAATGCCCCATCCCCCAGGAAACAAACAGACTTACAGCCAGTGCGATCGCTATTTTTATCACTATCTGCCGTTGCGCCGTACGTCCCCACAGCCAAAGTACCCCGGCCAGTAGCGGCACCACAGTAATCAAATCTTTGGCAATAAAAATCGCCAACGAGATCATCCACGGAGAAGAATCTGGCGTGGCATTAATTAGAGAGAATAATGAGTAATTGAGATTTTCCAGCATAACTTCCAGACTCATAAGGTGTTTAATGGGGAGCCGTCAGGCAAGGCGGTGAGAATAAGGTGCATGTTAAACAGGGTAAAGCGGCATCGTCTTATTTCTCATAAGCGGCCCGTATTACGTGAAGTAATGGTAACGCGCGGTAGTTAAATAAAGCTTAAAAAAAAGAGAGTCTAATCGCCGATTAATGTAAGAATGTGCTTAAGGGGCAAAAATTGCTTTCTCGTTAGCCGCGCTTTTATTAAACTTTGCGCGATTATTATTGGCGAAGAAATTGCATGCAAAATAGATTAGCTAATGGTGCCAGACTTGGACGTCAGGCATTACTTTTCCCTCTCTGTCTGGTGCTCTACGAATTCTCAACCTATATCGGTAACGATATGATTCAGCCCGGTATGTTGGCCGTGGTGGAACAGTACCAGGCGGGCATTGATTGGGTTCCTACCTCGATGACCGCGTACCTTGCGGGTGGGATGTTTTTACAGTGGCTGCTGGGGCCATTGTCGGATCGTATTGGTCGCCGTCCGGTGATGCTGGCGGGCGTAGTGTGGTTTATCATCACTTGTCTGGCGATATTACTGGCGCAAAACATTGAACAATTCACGCTGTTGCGCTTCTTGCAGGGCATAAGCCTCTGTTTCATTGGCGCTGTAGGTTACGCCGCAATTCAGGAATCCTTCGAAGAGGCGGTTTGTATCAAGATCACTGCACTGATGGCGAACGTGGCGCTGATTGCTCCGCTACTCGGCCCGTTGGTGGGCGCGGCGTGGATCCATGTGCTGCCCTGGGAAGGGATGTTTGTATTATTTGCCGCATTGGCAACGATCTCCTTCTTCGGCCTGCAACGAGCCATGCCAGAAACCGCCACGCGTATAGGCGAGAAACTGTCGCTGAAAGAGCTAGGTCGTGACTACAAGCTGGTGCTGAAGAATGGTCGTTTTGTTGCGGGGGCGCTGGCACTGGGGTTTGTTAGTCTGCCGTTGTTGGCGTGGATCGCCCAGTCGCCGATTATCATCATTACCGGCGAGCAGTTGAGCAGCTATGAATATGGTTTGCTGCAAGTTCCCATTTTCGGCGCATTAATTGCGGGGAACCTACTGCTGGCGCGACTGACCTCGCGTCGCACCGTACGTTCGCTGATCATTATGGGCGGTTGGCCGATTATGATTGGTCTGTTGGTCGCCGCTGCGGCAACGGTCATCTCATCGCACGCGTATTTATGGATGACCGCTGGGTTAAGTATTTATGCTTTCGGTATTGGTCTGGCGAATGCGGGACTGGTGCGATTAACCCTGTTTGCCAGCGATATGAGTAAAGGTACTGTCTCGGCGGCGATGGGGATGTTGCAAATGCTGATTTTCACTGTCGGTATTGAGATCAGTAAACACGCGTACCTGAACGGCGGCAATGGTCTGTTTAATCTCTTCAACCTTGCCAACGGAATTTTGTGGCTGCTGCTGATGTTTATCTTTTTAAAAGATAAACAGGTAGGAAATTCGCACGAAGGGTAAAAAAAATGCCTGATTGCACAATGCAATCAGGCATTTTCGTATTAATGGTGATGGTCATCGATCTGATGTTCGATAACCATTCCTTCGCCAACGCTGGCAAGGTGACGAACATACGGATGTGGACGGTAAGCTGGAGCAGGAGCCACATAGACGGTTTGCGGCACAGTAGCGACACTGACTGCTTGTGGAACGCTGACAGAATCAGGGACCACTACCACTTTGTATCCACTCGGCACATCGACGGTAACGCTTTGCGCCATCGTTGCACCGGCAAAGCTCATGAGAAACGCGCCCAGCAAAACATAATTCTTCATAATCATTTCGCCTGAAATAATCCGGTGAGTTAATTTCTGCGAATTATGCAGCCTTCATTCAGGCGTTGTGTTGCCGGGCGTGCTGCCGTTTTATTGATTAAATGGCGCTTCGTGTTTAAGAACTTTATCAATCACGTCCAGTACGCCTTCACGGTTATTGGAACCTGCACGATATTTCGCCGCTGCAACAACCGCGCTGCCGGCATTTTCCATTGCGAAGCTGTACCCTGCCTGACGCAGCATCTCAATATCATTACCGCCATCACCAAAGACCACGACTTCGCTGTCGTCTATTCCCCATAATTTCTGGAGTTGACGCAGACCATTGGCTTTATGCACGCCGGGGATGATTAAATCGATGCTGCCGTTGCCGGTATGCACTGGCACCATAATATCGCCGATGGCTTCATGTAATGCTTTCTGCACTTGTGGAATCAGTTCATCGGAAAGATTCAGGCCAAACTTGAAGAAGATATCTTCTAAGTTGTCAAAGTTATCGACGTATTCCAGACGGTGATAATACATTTCCGCCACAGTTTTCATGGCATCGTCATATTTTTTGAGGGTATAGGCGCTATTTTTACCGCAGGCAATAATCTCCACTTCCGGGCGCGTCAGCAAATGCGCCACGACAGTGGCAAAAGCATCTTTCGATAGCTCACCATTAAAAACATCTTTGCCTTCGCTCACTACCCAGCCGCCATTTTCCGCCACAAAAGCAATTTCATCGGCAATTTCGGGGAAGAATGAGATCAACTGATAATATTGATTCCCGCTGGCAACCACAAAGCGAATACCTTGTGCTTTCATCTGCTGATATTGGGCCATAAACCGCTCGCGGTTATAGGTTTTTTGATCGCTTAAGAAAGTACCGTCCATGTCTACCGCAATTAATTTAATGCCCATCAACTATTCTCCATCGCAGTCTGCGTTTTTGTATTGGGTTTGGCGACGGCTTTTGCGACGATAGCCGCGAGAATAACCAGCGCCAGTACAACCAGCATTGCACTACGTAATCCATAATGTTCGCCGAGATAGCCCAGCAGCGGCGGCCCGACGAGGAAAGCCAGATAACCGGTCGTTGCCACAACGCTGACACGGGTTGGCGCATCGGGGCCGGTATCACTGGCGGCTGAAATGGTCAGCGGGAAGCCCAGCGAGGCACCCAGTCCCCAAAGAACGACAGATACCCCGGCGACCCAGGCGCTATCAACAAAAATAATTAGCCCGATACCCAACGCACCCATTAGTGCACTGGCACGTACCACGGCAACGCGGCTGTAGCGATCAATAAACCAGCCGCCGGTAAAACGTCCAACGGTCATCCCCAGGGTAAAACCGGCATAAATCAGCGAGCCGGAAGTAGGGCTAAAACCGTGACCATCAACCATTAATAAGGGTAACCAGTCGTTGGCAGAACCTTCTGCAAAAGCCATTGCCAGCACCACGACACCAATTAATAGCAACTGAATATCGCGATAAAAAGGAACCCCTTTTTCACTATGCTGCGTGCCATCGGCAGCATTTTTTCCCGTACCGTCAGGGATTGCCTGAATAGCGATATAAATAGGCGCGATGCCCACCAGCGCCGCCAGCAAAATGTGAACAGTTGCCGGAACTCCAAAGGCCGTCAGCGCCATCCCTACACCAGCCCCCGCCAGCGTACCGAGGCTGTAGAAGCCATGCATCATCGGCAAAACCGTTTTATTCATTTCTCTCTCAACGGCAGCACCTTCAACGTTTATCGCCACTTCTGCGGAACCAAAACTGGCGCCAAAAACGCCAAGACCAACGGCAAAGAGCACAGGAGATGTCAGCCAGAGCGCCAGACTTAATATCATCATCCCGATCAATGCGCAGGACATCGTGACCAGGATGACATTACGCGTCCCAAAGCGTTTTACTAACCACGCCGAGCAGAGAATACCGCTCATCGAACCGATTGACAGACCAAAGAGAACACCGCCCATTTCGGCGATAGAGACAGAAAGAATGTCGCGGATAGCGGGCGTTCTGGTTGCCCAGGAAGCCATTAGAAGGCCCGGCAAAAAGAAGAACATAAACAGCGCCCAGGTACGGCGTTTCAATGCATTACGTGAAGAATTTACGGTCATAGATCACGTCAAAAAAAGAAGAGAGAAGACAACCTTAGCAAGGTTGTGTACATTTGTACACAATTGCAGAGAGAGGAAATGACATGCGTCGCGCTAACGATCCACAACGGCGAGAAAAAATCATCCAGGCCACTCTCGAGGCGGTGAAACTTTACGGAATACATGCCGTGACGCACCGTAAAATAGCTACCCTTGCCGGGGTACCGTTAGGGTCGATGACCTACTATTTTTCAGGAATTGATGAGCTATTACTGGAGGCGTTCAGTAGCTTTACGCAGACTATGTCACTGCAATATCAGGCATTTTTTTCTCGATGTCAGAGATGCCCCCAGTGCCTGCCAGGCCATCACAGAAATGATCTACAGCTCGCAGGTTGCAACGCCGGACAACATGGAACTGATGTATCAACTCTACGCGCTGGCCAGTCGAAAACCGTTATTAAAAACAGTGATGCAAAACTGGATGCAGCGCAGTCAGCAAACACTCGAACAATGGTTTGAACCTGGAACGGCCCGGGCTCTGGATGCTTTTATTGAAGGGATGACGCTGCATTTTGTCACTGACCGTAAGCCGCTATCGCGCGAGGAGATTTTACGGATGGTGGCACGAGTGGCGGGGCAGGAGATAAACTTCAGGCAACAAAAAACCCATCAACCTTGAACCAAAATGGCGGGGTTGATGGGCTCCACAAAATGGGGACATCAAAGAAAAGCAGTGGCACTAATTAAGACTGATGCCCCAAAGAAAAGTTCGCCGATTGTACAAAAAAAATTTCATTTTCAGGGCAACTTCAGTTTTATCCGAGTCCTGGCCATACCATGACAATGATTGTCCCGGCCAGCGTTAGCAGTACGTTAGCTATTGCATAAGTACCCGCATAACCTAAGGCTGGGATGTTACTGCGTGCGGTGTCGCTGATGATCTCCATTGCCGGAGCACAAGTACGCGCGCCCATCATCGCGCCGAACAGGAGTGCGCGGTTCATACGCAGTACATAAGCGCCGAACAGGAAGCAGATAACCACCGGCACCAGACTGACAATCAATCCGGCAATTAACATCTGACCACCGATCGCGCCCAGGCCGTTATTAATGCCGCTACCGGCGCTTAAACCAACGCCTGCCATAAACACCATCAAGCCGAACTCTTTCACCATGCTTAACGCTCCCTGCGGAATGTAACCGAAGGTCGGGTGGTTAGCGCGCATAAAGCCCAACATAATGCCGGCGAATAACAAGCCAGCAGCGTTACCCATGCCGAAGCTAAATGTACTGAACTGGAAGGTGATCATCCCGATCATCAGGCCAATAACAAAGAACGCGCAGAATGCCAGCAGGTCTGTGACCTGGCTGTGAATCGAGATAAAGCCGATGCGGTCAGCAATGGTTTTCACGCGACGGGCATCGCCGCTCACCTGTAAAACATCACCTTTATTAAGCACAACGTTGTCATCAATTGGCATCTCAATCTGGCTGCGGATGACGCGGTTAAGGAAGCAACCGTGATCGGTCAACTTCAGTTGTGCCAGACGTTTACCTACCGCGTTATGGTTTTTGACGACGACCTCTTCAGTGACGATACGCATGTCGAGAAGGTCACGATCAAAAACTTCTTTACCGTTACGGAAGCTGGGATCGAGGCGGGCGTGAGCGTCTGGATATCCCACTAACGCTATCTCATCGCCCATTTGCAGCACGGCGTCGCCATCCGGATTTGCCAGAATCCCGTTACGACGAATACGTTCAATGTAGCAACCAGTTTGACGATAAATACCCAATTCACGCAGATTTTTGCCGTCGGTCCAGGCCACCAGCTCCGGGCCGACACGGTAGGCGCGGATCACCGGCAAATAAACTTTTCGGCTGGCATCGGTGTCCAGGCCACGTTCGCGAGCGATTTGTTGGGCGCTGGTCTGTAAATCCTGATGTTGCAACTTCGGTAAATAACGTGCACCGACAATTAAACTCACCAGGCCAATTAAATAAGTTAACGCATACCCAAGGCTTAGATTATCCAGTGCTGTGGAGAGCTGTCCGCTTTCCATACCGGAATGGCGTAATGTGTCGCCAGCACCGACCAGAACCGGTGTCGATGTCATGGAGCCAGCCAACATACCGGCCGTCAGACCGATATCCCAGCCAAACAGCTTACCCAACCCTAAGGCGATCGCCAGCGCACTGCTAACCATCACCAGAGCTAACATTAGGTAATTTTTCCCATCGCGGAAAAAAATGGAAAAAAAAGTTGGGTCCGGCTTCGACCCCGACGCAGAAAATAAACAACATAAAGCCAAGATTAAGCGCGTCGGTGTTAATGCTGAAATGTTGTTGCCCTAATAGTAACGAGACGACTAAAACGCCAATGGAATTACCCAGTTGGATTGAACCAAGTCGTAATTTTCCTAGACATAGTCCAAGCGCAAGGACTACAAATAATAACAGAATGTAATTCCCATTTAACAATTCGGCGACGTTTATATTCACGGAGACTAACTTCTTGTTTACGAGTAAGCTGTTGAAAGAAATGATAATTTAAGATAATGTTTTTACCTGAAATCAGGGCGCGGATTCATTCAGCGCACATAAGCAATAGTAAAGAAACAATATATTTTACTAGTGTAATCACATTAAGTACCAACGGCTATAAAAATTGCGTTGGCCTATATTAGCATGGAATGCGAAGCGGCTTTATCTTACTGAACGCCATAGTGGCGAAAATGTGTTCGATAGAGGCAGTGTCAGGAGGAGCGAGTGAAACATAAACAACGTTGGGCGGGGGCAATCTGCTGTTTTGTCCTCTTCATTGTAGTGTGCCTGTTCCTGGCGACGCAAATGAAAGGCGCTTTTCGGGCTGCCGGGCATCCTGAAATCGGCTTGCTGTTTTTCATTCTTCCTGGGGCGGTTGCCAGCTTTTTTTCGCAGCGTAGAGAAGTCCTTAAACCGCTGTTTGGCGCAATGCTGGCGGCACCGTGTTCTATGTTAATTATGCGTCTGTTTTTTTCACCAACACGCTCATTCTGGCAAGAGCTGGCGTGGTTATTGAGCGCCGTCTTCTGGTGTGCGTTGGGAGCGTTGTGTTTCTTGTTTATTAGTAGTTTGTTCAAGTCACAGCACAGAAAAAATCAATAAAGCCCTCAAACAGAGAGGGCTTATCCGGCAATCAGGCTTCAAGATTCTCTTTCACCCAGGCAGCAAAATCGGTATAGCCGCCGATGTGTTGCTGATCGACAAAGATCTGCGGTACGGTTTCTACTGGTTTACCCGCTTTCTGTTGTAAATCTTCTTTGCTAATCCCTTCTGCACGAATATCAACATACTGATATTCAAAGTCATCGCGTTCATTACTCAGTTTGTCTGCCAACTCTTTAGCACGCACGCAGTAAGGGCAACCCGGACGACCAAAAATAACGGTTTGCATTGTTTCTCTCCTCATCTGTTTATGTCCGCCATGATTACGCCAAAATTTATTCGCTGAAAGCAGGTTTAACCTGTTGCATTGATTGCTTAAAGCTATAACTGTTAAGTACAACGCAACGAAAGGTTTTAAAATAGCAATTCACTTTGCAGAGGGAAGCCTATGCGCGCGATCGGTAAATTACCTAAAAGCGTGTTGATACTGGAATTCATCGGCATGATGTTACTGGTGACGGCGCTGCTGTCGTTAAGCCATTACCTTTCGCTTCCGGTACCGTTTTCGACGCCAGAGATACAAATTCTGATGATTTTTCTCGGTGTTTTGCTCATGCTTCCCGCTGCGGTGGTGGTTATTCTTCAGGTGGCAAAACGGCTTGCCCCACAACTGATGAACCGCCCACTGGAATCTTCACGTTCAGAAAGAGAAAAAGATAATGACGCCAACCATTGAACTTATTTGTGGCCATCGCTCCATTCGCCATTTCACTGATGACCCCATTTCTGAGGCGCAGCGTGAGGCGATTATCAACAGCGCCCGAGCGACTTCCAGTTCCAGTTTTTTGCAATGCAGTAGCATTATTCGCATTACCGATAGAACGCTGCGTGAAGAACTGGTAACGCTGACCGGCGGGCAAAAACACGTAGCGCAAGCGGCGGAGTTCTGGGTGTTCTGTGCCGACTTTAACCGTCATTTACAGATCTGTCCGGATGCACAACTTGGCCTGGCGGAACAACTGTTGCTCGGTGTCGTTGATACGGCAATGATGGCGCAAAATGCGTTAACTGCAGCGGAATCGCTGGGGTTGGGCGGAGTATATATTGGTGGACTGCGCAATAATATCGAAGCAGTGACAGAACTGCTGAAGTTACCAAAGCATGTTCTGCCGTTGTTTGGTCTGTGTCTAGGTTGGCCTGCGGATAACCCGGATCTCAAGCCGCGTTTACCTGCCTCCATTTTAGTGCATGAAAACAGCTATCAACCGCTGGATAAAGACGCTCTGGCGCAGTATGACGAGCAACTGGCGGAATATTATCTCACCCGTGGCAGCAATAATCGTCGGGATACCTGGAGCGACCATATTCGTCGGACAATCATTAAAGAAAGCCGTCCTTTTATTCTCGATTATTTACATAAACAAGGTTGGGCGACGCGCTAAAACCGTAACGCCGATGTATTATACGCGGGCTTTTGACCAGGTCTGACAGAGAGGTGCAGGGTGAAAATTGCCATATTGTCCCGGGATGGAACGCTCTATTCGTGTAAGCGGCTGCGTGAAGCTGCCATACAGCGCGGTCACCTGGTTGAAATTCTCGATCCGCTTTCTTGCTATATGAACATAAATCCTGCGGCGTCTTCTATTCATTATAAAGGCCGCAAGCTACCCCATTTTGACGCGGTGATCCCACGCATTGGCACCGCCATTACCTTTTATGGGACGGCGGCGCTACGCCAGTTCGAAATGCTGGGGAGCTATCCGTTGAATGAATCGGTCGCGATTGCCCGTGCGCGTGACAAATTGCGTTCCATGCAACTGTTAGCGCGACAGGGCATTGACCTGCCTGTAACAGGTATGGCGCATTCGCCGGATGATACCAGCGACTTAATCGAGATGGTCGGTGGTGCGCCGCTGGTGGTCAAGTTGGTCGAAGGCACGGCAGGGGATTGGAGTGGTGCTTGCGGAGACGCGTCAGGCAGCAGAAAGCGTAATTGACGCTTTTCGCGGTCTTAATGCGCATATTCTGGTGCAGGAATATATAAAAGAAGCAAAAGGCCGTGATATCCGTTGTCTGGTCGTTGGCGATGAAGTGGTCGCGGCAATTGAACGGCAGGCGAAAGAGGGCGATTTTCGCTCCAATTTGCATCGCGGAGGTGCGGCAAGCATTGCCAGTATTACCCCGCAGGAGCGTGAAATTGCCATAAAAGCCGCGCGAACGATGGCTCTGGATGTTGCTGGTGTGGATATTCTGCGTGCAAATCGCGGACCGTTAGTGATGGAGGTGAATGCGTCGCCCGGTCTGGAAGGAATAGAGAAAACCACCGGTATCGACATCGCGGGTAAAATGATCCGTTGGATTGAGCGCCACGCCACGGCAGAATATTGCTTAAAAACCGGTGGTTAGTCGCAATAACGTGACTGATCATGGTTTTGCCTGCGCTTTTTGCGTAAGCTGTGCCAGTCTTTTTATCGGAAGAGGTTGTACAAAATTATGACATCGCTGGTCGTTCCTGGTCTGGATACGTTGCGTCAATGGCTCGATGACCTGGGGATGAGTTTTTTTGAATGTGATAACTGTCAGGCGCTACATTTGCCGCATATGCAGAATTTCGACGGTGTCTTTGATGCCAAAATCGACCTGATTGATAACACGATCCTGTTTTCTGCTATGGCGGAAGTCAGACCTTCAGCCGTGTTGCCGCTGGCGGCGGATTTGTCGGCCATCAATGCCAGTTCACTGACTGTGAAAGCATTTCTTGATATGCAGGATGATAATCTGCCAAAGCTGGTGGTTTGCCAGTCTTTATCCGTTATGCAGGGCGTAACCTATGAACAGTTTGCATGGTTCGTACGCCAGAGTGAAGAGCAGATTTCGATGGTCATCCTTGAAGCCAATGCCCATCAACTGCTGTTGCCGACTGACGATGAAGGGCAAAATAACGTTACCGAAAACTATTTCCTTCATTGATAACTCTTTTTGAGCACGCAGTCGCTGCCGCAGTGACTGCGCATTATAATATTTCCTGCTAAATTTAACCTTCCATTAAAGATTTTTTCACTTGTCTTGTGCCGAATTTGCTTTATCACATAGAGCAAATGCGCATAAAAATTTGTTAAATACTGTTTTTTAATTACAGCTATAGTTTCAAACCCTGGCTAAAGTTATTCTTGCAAGGCTTTTATATAGCGAGCAATGCTGGCCGGGAGAGAGTTCTCTTTTCTTGCGCCGCGCCGATAAAAAATATGCATGTTTATTGCATATCTTTCAGTGTGACAACTTTTGTTCGTTTGTTAACGAACTTTCAGAAGGAAAGAGATATGACCGCCTTAAATAAAAAATGGCTATCGGGTCTGGTTGCAGGTGCTCTGATGGCCGTCTCTGTCGGCACGCTCGCGGCTGAACAAAAAACACTCCACATCTATAACTGGTCTGATTATATCGCTCCAGATACAGTGGCAAATTTTGAAAAAGAGACGGGTATAAAAGTCGTCTACGATGTTTTCGATTCCAACGAAGTATTGGAAGGCAAGTTAATGGCGGGGAGCACCGGCTTTGATCTTGTCGTTCCATCAGCCAGTTTTCTTGAACGCCAGCTGACTGCTGGTGTATTCCAGCCGTTGGATAAAAGCAAATTGCCAGAATGGAAGAATCTCGATCCAGAACTGCTGAAGCTGGTGGCAAAACACGATCCCGACAATAAATTTGCCATGCCGTATATGTGGGCGACCACCGGAATTGGCTACAACGTCGATAAAGTCAAAGCGGTACTGGGCGAAAACGCGCCCGTCGATAGCTGGGACTTGATCCTCAAACCTGAAAATCTGGAAAAACTGAAAAGCTGCGGTGTCTCTTTCCTTGACGCGCCGGAAGAAGTTTTTGCTACCGTGCTGAATTATCTCGGCAAAGATCCCAACAGCACCAAAGCGGATGATTACACTGGCCCGGCAACCGATCTGCTGTTAAAGCTGCGTCCAAATATTCGTTATTTCCATTCATCTCAATACATTAACGATCTGGCAAACGGCGATATTTGCGTCGCTATTGGCTGGGCGGGCGATGTGTGGCAGGCGTCTAACCGCGCGAAAGAAGCGAAAAACGGTGTGAATGTCTCGTTCTCGATTCCAAAAGAAGGGGCGATGGCATTCTTTGATGTATTCGCCATGCCTGCGGATGCCAAAAATAAAGACGAAGCGTATCAGTTCCTGAATTACCTGCTGCGTCCGGATGTCGTAGCGCATATCTCCGACCATGTGTTCTATGCTAACGCCAATAAAGCAGCCACGCCGCTGGTGAGTGCGGAAGTCCGTGATAACCCAGGAATTTACCCGCCTGCGGACGTTCGCGCCAAAATGTTCACACTACAAGTGCAGGATCCAAAAATCGATCGGGTGCGCACTCGCGCCTGGACCAAAGTGAAGAGCGGAAAATAATCTGCTGTTGTAGATGCCGGACGGGTGCACCACACCCGCCGGCAATTCGCACCATCATGGTGCGCTTGCACACATTCAATGCCGGAGAGCAGCCGTGAATGACGCTATCCCTCGCCCGCAGGCGAAAAGTCGTAAGTCGCTGACACCACTATTAGAAATCCGTAATTTGACCAAATCCTACGATGGTCAACATGCGGTCGATGATGTCAGTCTGACCATTTATAAAGGCGAAATCTTTGCACTGCTGGGCGCATCCGGCTGTGGTAAATCCACGCTGTTACGTATGCTGGCAGGTTTTGAACAACCTTCTGCCGGGCAGATTATGCTTGATGGCGTCGACCTGTCACGGGTTCCTCCTTATCTACGCCCCATCAATATGATGTTTCAGTCTTACGCACTGTTTCCGCATATGACCGTGGAACAGAACATCGCCTTTGGCCTGAAGCAGGACAAATTGCCAAAAGCGGAAATTGCCAGCCGGGTCAACGAGATGCTCGGACTGGTACATATGCAGGAGTTCGCCAAACGCAAACCACACCAGCTTTCCGGTGGCCAACGCCAGCGTGTGGCCCTGGCCCGAAGCCTTGCCAAGCGCCCGAAACTATTACTGCTCGATGAGCCGATGGGCGCGCTGGATAAAAAAATTGCGTGACCGGATGCAGCTTGAAGTGGTGGATATTCTGGAGCGTGTCGGCGTGACCTGCGTAATGGTTACTCACGATCAGGAAGAGGCGATGACCATGGCGGGGCGTATCGCCATTATGAATCGCGGGAAATTTGTTCAGATTGGCGAGCCGGAAGAGATTTACGAGCATCCGACTACCCGCTACAGCGCCGAGTTTATTGGTTCAGTCAACGTCTTTGAAGGGCTACTAAAAGAGCGTCAGGAAGACGGCCTGTTGCTCGATTCACCGGGGCTGGTCCATCCGCTGAAAGTCGATCCGCTGGCGTCAGTGGTCGATAACGTGCCGGTACATGTGGCGCTGCGACCGGAAAAAATCATGCTTTGCGAGGAGCCGCCCGCCAATGGTTGTAACTTCGCGGTGGGGGAGGTGATACACATTGCCTATCTCGGCGATCTTTCGGTGTATCACGTTCGTCTGAAAAGCGGGCAGATGATTAGCGCCCAGCTACAAAACGCGCATCGTCACCGCAAAGGGCTACCGACCTGGGGTGATGAAGTTCGTTTATGTTGGGAAGTGGACAGTTGTGTGGTGCTGACGGTTTAAGGAGCAAAGATGAGTACACTTGAACCTCCTGTCCAGCCGGGCGGGTTAAAACAGTGGCTTACGCAGTGGCAGATGAAGCACGGGCGCAAACTGGTCATTGCGTTGCCATATATCTGGTTGATCTTGCTGTTTCTGCTGCCATTTCTGATTGTCTTTAAAATAAGCCTGGCGGAGATGGCGCGCGCCATTCCACCTTATACCGAACTGATGGAGTGGGCTGACGGGCAACTGTCCATCACCCTTAATTTCGGTAATTTCCTGCAACTGACCGACGATCCGCTCTATTTCGATGCTTATCTCCAGTCGTTACAGGTGGCGGCGATTTCGACATTTTGCTGTTTACTGATCGGCTACCCGCTGGCGTGGGCGGTGGCGCACAGTAAACCCTCGACCCGCAATATCTTATTGCTGCTGGTGATCCTGCCGTCGTGGACCTCGTTTCTGATCCGCGTTTATGCCTGGATGGGAATATTAAAAAACAATGGCGTGCTGAATAACTTCCTGCTGTGGCTGGGCGTTATCGATCAACCGCTGACCATTCTGCATACCAACCTGGCGGTCTATATTGGCATTGTTTACGCCTATGTGCCGTTTATGGTGCTGCCGATCTACACCGCGTTGATTCGTATTGATTATTCGCTGGTGGAAGCGGCGCTGGATCTCGGTGCACGCCCGCTGAAAACGTTCTTTACTGTGATCGTGCCGCTGACTAAAGGTGGGATTATTGCCGGGTCGATGCTGGTGTTTATCCCGGCCGTGGGCGAGTTTGTGATCCCGGAACTGCTCGGCGGTCCGGATAGCATCATGATCGGGCGCGTGCTGTGGCAGGAGTTCTTCAATAACCGTGACTGGCCAGTAGCCTCTGCAGTGGCGATTATCATGTTGTTGTTGCTAATCGTGCCTATTATGTGGTTCCACAAGTATCAGCAAAAAAGTGTGGGAGAACACGGATGAATAATTTACCGGTCGTTCGTTCGCCCTGGCGGATTGTGATTTTGCTGCTGGGCTTCACCTTTCTTTATGCGCCAATGCTGATGCTGGTTATCTATTCATTTAACAGCTCGAAGCTGGTGACGGTGTGGGCGGGCTGGTCAACGCGTTGGTACGGTGAGTTATTGCGCGATGACGCAATGATGAGTGCAGTTGGTTTAAGTCTGACAATTGCGGCCTGTGCGGCGACGGCGGCGGCGATCCTCGGGACAATTGCGGCGGTGGTGCTGGTGCGCTTTGGCAGGTTTCGCGGATCAAATGGTTTTGCCTTTATGATCACCGCGCCGCTGGTAATGCCAGATGTGATCACGGGATTGTCGCTGTTATTGTTATTCGTCGCGCTTGCTCATGCCATTGGCTGGCCTGCGGACCGCGGTATGCTCACCATCTGGCTGGCGCATGTCACTTTCTGTACGGCTTATGTGGCAGTCGTTATTTCGTCGCGCCTGCGGGAACTTGATCGCTCGATAGAAGAAGCGGCGATGGATCTCGGTGCGATGCCGCTGAAAGTGTTTTTCGTCATTACGCTACCGATGATCATGCCCGCGATTATTTCTGGCTGGTTACTGGCTTTTACTTTGTCGCTTGATGATCTGGTGATTGCCAGCTTTGTTTCCGGCCCGGGAGCCACGACGTTACCGATGCTGGTCTTCTCCAGCGTGCGGATGGGGGTGAATCCAGAAATTAACGCACTTGCAACGTTAATTCTCGGTGCGGTCGGAATTGTCGGATTTATCGCCTGGTATCTGATGGCGCGTGCAGAAAAGCAGCGGATACGTGATATCCAGCGTGCAAGACGTGGCTGAAGACACTAAAATTTGCCAACCTGGCTACATAATGCCGCGCATGTCGCGGCATTGTTTTCATGGAAGACGAACCGTTGGGATTTTTTAAGAAAACATCTTCATCACATGCTCGCCTGAATGTGCCTGCGCTGGTGCAGGTGGCGGCGCTCGCCATTATTATGATCCGTGGCCTCGACGTGTTGATGATTTTCAATACATTAGGCGTGCGCGGTATTGGCGAGTTCATTCATCGCAGCGTACAAACCTGGAGTTTAACGCTGGTCTTTTTAAGCAGTCTGGCGCTGGTTTTTATTGAGATCTGGTGTGCGTTTTCGCTGGTGAAAGGGCGTCGCTGGGCGCGCTGGCTGTATCTGCTGACACAAATCACGGCCGCCAGTTATTTGTGGGCGGCTTCGCTGGGTTATGGTTATCCGGAGTTGTTCAGCATTCCCGGTGAATCAAAACGTGAAATCTTCCATAGCCTGATGCTGCAGAAGCTGCCGGATATGCTCATCCTGATGCTGCTGTTCGTTCCCTCGACTAGTCGGCGGTTCTTCCAGTTGCAATAATGTGTATAATCGTCGCCCCTGATGATGTGAAGGTCAATGTATGCAGTGCGCACTTTACGACGCGGGTCGCTGTCGTTCCTGTCAGTGGATAACGCAGCCGATTCCACAGCAACTCTCCGCTAAAACCGCCGATCTTAAGAATCTGCTGGCCGATTTTCCGGTTGAGGATGGTGCGCGCCGGTGTCAGGCCCAGAACAAGGGTTTCGTAATAAAGCCAAAATGGTGGTGAGTGGCAGCGTTGAAAAACCACTGCTCGGTATGCTGCATCGCGACGGCACACCGGAAGACCTTTGTGACTGCCCGCTTTATCCTGCCTCATTTGCGCCCGTTTTTGCGGCGTTAAAACCGTTTATCGCCCGTGCGGGGCTAACGCCCTACAACGTGGCGCGTAAGCGTGGCGAACTGAAATACATTCTGCTGACTGAAAGCCAGAGCGATGGCGGCATGATGCTGCGTTTTGTACTGCGTTCTGATACCAAACTGGCGCAACTGCGTAAGGCGCTGCCGTGGTTACAGGAACAACTACCGCAGCTGAAAGTTATTACCGTCAATATTCAGCCGGTACATATGGCGATTATGGAAGGGGAGACGGAGATCTACCTGACGGAACAACAGTCGCTGGCAGAGCGTTTTAACGATGTGCCGCTGTGGATCCGTCCGCAAAGTTTCTTCCAGACTAATCCGGCGGTCGCCAGCCAGCTGTATGCCACCGCGCGCGACTGGGTACGGCAGCTGCCGGTTAAACATATGTGGGATCTGTTCTGTGGCGTGGGGGGCTTTGGTTTACACTGCGCGACGCCTGACATGCAGTTAACCGGGATCGAAATTGCGCCAGAGGCCATTGCCTGTGCAAGGCAGTCAGCCGCTGAACTGGGCTTAACGCGTCTGCAATTTCAGGCGCTGGATTCCACTCAGTTTGCCACCGCTCAGGGGGAGGTGCCGGAGCTGGTGCTGGTTAACCCGCCGCGCCGCGGCATTAGTAAACCGCTGTGTGATTATCTCGCAACGATGGCACCGCGTTTTATTATCTACTCCAGCTGTAACGCTCAAACGATGGCGAAAGATATCCGCGAACTGCCTGGTTATCGCATTGAACGGGTACAGCTTTTTGATATGTTCCCGCACACCGCGCACTATGAAGTGCTGACGCTGCTGGTGAAGCAATAAAAAAGCCGCAGGTGCGGCTTCAGATTGCTGATCAGGTGCGCTTTGTTCATGCCGGATGCGGCGTGAACGCCTTATCCGGCCTACAAAATCATGCTAAATCAATACATTGCAGAGTTGATGTGGGCCGGATAAGCGCAGCGCATCTGGCAATCTTACTTTTATCATCAGTCTCAATTACTGTGGGAACCACTGGTCATTGATTTTCTGATACGAGCCGTCAGCTTTAATTGCTGCCAGCGCGTTATTCAGTTTTTCCAGCAGAGCTTTGTTATCCGGACGTACAGCGATACCCAGGCCGGTGCCGAAGTATTGCGGATCGGTCACTTTTTCAGTCGCAACGCCCAGTTGCGGATTGGTTTTCAGCCATTCGTTTACCACCGCGGTGTCACCAAATACCCCATCAATACGACCATTTTTCAGATCGATAAAGGCATTCTGATAACTGTCATAGGAGACAGTTTTCACTTCCGGGTGCTGATCCTGAATATATTTCTGGTGCGTGGTGCCGTTTTCCATCCCAATGCGTTTTCCTTTCAGGTCGGCAAACGTTTTGTAGGTATCTTTTTTGGCAATCACGACGGCTGAGTTTTCATAGTAGGGCGTGGTAAACGATACCTGCTTGCTACGCTCCGGCGTGATATCCATACCGGAGATTACGGCGTCATATTTTCTGAATTTCAGTGACGGGATCAGGCTGTCGAAAGCGTGATTAGTAAAAGTACATTCTGCCTGCATTTGTTTGCACAAGGCTTTTGCCAGGTCGATATCAAAGCCGACAATCTGGTTATTGGCATCCATCGACTCGAACGGAGGATAGGTCGCTGATACGCCAAAATTGATTTTCTCTGCGGCAGAAGCACCGAAAGTAAAGGAAGCAAGTAAAGCGGCAAGAACTAACTTTTTCATGATGGAACTCCCGTCTGTCAATCTTATGATTTTTGGCCGTGTCTGCGGCATGGGATAACAATGCCATTAAGTGAATTTATATGCAATAAATATGATTAAATAATTTACATTGAATAAAAAAAGACGGACAACTTAGTGGGTTGCCCGTCTTCATTATAAGGATTTATGCAGTATGTGGGTTCTGTGCAGGTGTCTGATGCGACGCTGGCGCGTCTTATCAGACCTACAAAACCGTACGCAGCTACATTAATTCCGTCGCTCAAACGCCAGCGCTTTGCGCTCTATCAAACGCATCATCAGCGTCAGCAAGCCGTTAACGATCAGGTAAATAATCCCCGCCGCGCCAAATACCATTACATCGTAGGTGCGTCCGTACAGCAACTGGCTGTAACCCATCACTTCCATCAATGTAATGGTGTATGCCAGAGAGGTACTTTTGAACACCAGCACCACTTCGTTGGAATACGACGAGAGTGAGCGTTTAAACGCATACGGCAGCAGGATCGCCAGCGTATCTTTTTTGCTCATTCCCAGGGCGCTACAGGACTGCCACTGACCTTCCGGGATCGCACGAATTGCACCGTAAAACAGCTGCGTGGTATACGCCGCACTGTTCAGCGACAACGCAATCAGCGCACATAACCACGGTTCTGACAACAAATGCCACAGTGCCGGATACTCCTGCAACGTCGGGAACTGGCCCGGTCCGTAATAAATCAGGAAGATCTGCACCAACAGCGGCGTACCAGTAAACAGCGTGATATAACCCCGCACCAGCCACACCAGCACCGGCGTTTTCAGCGTCAGGATAATGGTAAAAATCAACGCCAGAATCAGCGCCACAATCAGCGAGGCAACGGTTAGCGTCAGGCTGGTGTGCAGCCCTTTCATCAGTTCGGGTAAATACTCAAACATTAGCTGGGCCTCCGCTCAAAACGTGTCGCGCGCAGGTCAATGCGTTTGAGAATGTACTGACTGAGCAGGGTGATCACCAGGTAAATCGCCGCCGCCACAATGTACCAGGTAAATGGTTCCTGGGTACGGGTAGCGATGCTTTTGGTTTGTAGCATTAAATCATTCACACTAATCAAACTGACCAGCGCGGTATCTTTCAGCAGCACCAGCCACTGGTTACCGAGGCCAGGCAACGCATGACGCCACATCTGCGGCATCACCAGACGAAAGAAAATGGCCGATTTCGACAGCCCCAGCGCCTGACCCGATTCCCACTGACCCACCGGCACAGCTTTCAGTGCGCCACGCAGCGTTTGCGAAGCATAGGCGGCATACAGCAGCGACAGAGCGATAACACCACAAAGGAACGGGCTAACGTCGAAGTTCTCAATGTCCATCTGCACCGGGATCTGCACGATCCCAAGATTGATGGTGAAGCCATCCGAAAGCGTCAGCAGCAGCTGTGAGGAGCCAAAATAGATAAACAGCACCACCAGAATTTCTGGCAGGCCGCGCAGAACCGTCACTAGCGCTGAACCTGCCCACGCGACAGGACGCCATTTTGCCGACTCCCACACCGCAAAGAACATCGCCAGCGCCAGCCCGACAATCAATGCACAAACGGCAAGGCCGACGGTCATCCCGGCGGCGCTTGCTAAAGGGAAAAATTCATTCATCAGGAATTACTTCTGGAACCATTTGTTGTAGATGGTTTCGTAAGTGCCATCTTTCTTCACTTTTTCCAGCGCAGTGTTGAATTTCTGCTGCAGCTCAGTGTTGCCCTGACGTACCGCAATGCCGAGGCCAGTACCGAAGTAATCTTTGTCGGTCACTTTGTCGCCCACTGCCGCCAGTTTCGGGTTATCTTTCAGCCATTCGGTGACTACAGCGGTGTCACCGAATACGCCGTCGATACGACCGTTTTGCAGATCCAGTTTTGCGTTCTGGTAGCTGTCATACGGCACGGTGGTGATTTCCGGATGCTTATCCATAATGAACTTCTGGTGCGTCGTCCCGTTCTGAACGCCGACTTTTTTGCCTTTCAGCTGATCAACGCTGGTGTATTTACCCTGCTGACCCACAAACAGTGCGGAGTTGTCATAGTACGGGGTGGTAAACAGCACCTGCTTTTCACGCTCCGGGGTGATATCCATGCCCGCCATCACCGCTTCTACGCGACGGAATTTCAGGCTTGGGATCAGGCTGTCAAACGCCTGGTTAGAGAAAGTGCAGGTCGCATCAATTTCTTTACACAGCGCCTGTGCCAGGTCGACGTCAAAACCGACGATCTGGTTATTCGCATCCATCGATTCAAACGGAGGATAAGAGGCTTCGGTAGCAAAACGAATGGTTTCGGCAGCTGTGGCGGAAAGACTAAAACCTGCAATTAGCGCGGCAATCAGAACTTTTTTCATTGTTGTTATCCCGAATCTTAGTGAGAGAGATAGTTTTTAAATGCTTCGGTTTGCGGCTCGGTAAAGCAGCTCGCGTCGCCTTGTTCTACGATGTGACCGTTTTCCATATACACCACACGGCTGGCGGTTTTACGCGCCACTTCAACTTCGTGGGTGACGATCACCTGGGTAATATTCGTTTCCGCCAGCTCACGAATAATGCTGACGATTTGTGCGGTAATTTCCGGATCCAGCGCGGCGGTCGGTTCATCAAACAGCAGTACCTGCGGTTCCATCATCAGCGCGCGGGCGATAGCGACACGTTGCTGCTGACCACCAGAAAGGTGCAGCGGGTAACGATCGCTATAAGGTTTGAGACGCAGACGTTCCAGCAGTTTTTCTGCACGGGCCAGTGCCTGATCTTTACTCAACCCCAGCACGCGGCAGGGCGCTTCAATCAGGTTTTGCTGTACCGTCAGATGCGGCCACAGGTTGTATTGCTGAAACACCATGCCAACGTTACGACGCAGCTCGCGGATCGCTTTGTCAGATGGCGTTTTAGTGAAATCGAAATGGTTGCCTGCGATGTTGAGCGTACCGGAGCGCGGCATCTCTAGCAGATTGAGTACACGCAGCAGCGAGCTTTTCCCCGCGCCGCTGGGGCCAAGTAACACCAGCGTTTCGCCTTGCGGGCAATCCAGCGTGATATCGAACAGCGCCTGATGCGCGCCGTAGAAGCAATTAATGCCGTTTAATTGAATACTCATTGACACTCGTATACTGGCAGTCGGATAGCTATTGAAGTCGAAGATAGTACCTTTGACAGAATAATTATGCAATATTTCTGCTTTAAAAGTTAAAAGCCAAGCGCATTATTCAATAAACATAGCACAAAATAACGGCGGCGAAGGGCGACGAGCATAAATGTCGGCATTCTTCACAGAATGCCAGACAATTTATGGGGGTTATCATTTAATCAAGGTTTTAGCGGTTCTCAACGGACTGGCGCAGAGTGCCGGCAGGTGCGTGTACGCTGCCACCTAAATAGCGCACATCGTCGATCACCCAACACTGTCCTTCCTGAATCATCAACACTTCATCCTGCCAGCTCTGGTCGCCTTGTTTCAGATTCACCCGCAGCGGAATATTGCGCGCATCGCGATTTGGGATGGTCGAGGCGCTGGCAACTTGTGCGCTGTCAGGCAAAGTGGTGCGACTGGAGAACGGATCGCTGCTTAATAATTCGCGATGGCTGTTATCGCGGCTGGCATTGCTCAGCAAAGTTGCCAGTTTGTCACTTAAATATGGACGCAGAGCGGTAATGTCGTTACTGCGGTGCGAAATGCGGTAATCATAAAACTGCTGGGCCACGCTGTCAGGTCCGCCCTGAACGCAAGATCCCGTACGGGGGCCATTATCTTTATAGGCAGGCGTGACGGTGGTACAAGCACTGAGTAACAGTGCGCAAGGGATAAGCATAGTCAATTTGCTGTAGCGCATAATGATTTCCTTATAAGCGAACACCTTGAAAGCGTTCTACGATAATAATGATATCCTTTCAATAATAGCGTATCAGTCCGATAATGCTTTGAAGATCGAAGGCTTAGCAAACAAGGAGATCGATCATGCAATTTTCCACAACCCCAACACTTGAAGGCCAGACCATCGTTGAATATTGCGGCGTGGTGACTGGCGAAGCGATTTTAGGCGCTAACATTTTTCGCGATTTCTTTGCGGGTATCCGCGATATCGTTGGCGGACGTTCCGGTGCGTATGAAAAAGAACTGCGTAAAGCGCGGGAGATAGCCTTTGAGGAACTTGGTGAGCAGGCGCGAGCGCTGGGGGCTGACGCCGTGGTCGGCATTGATATCGACTACGAAACGGTCGGGCAAAACGGCAGTATGCTGATGGTTAGCGTCAGCGGAACGGCGGTGAAAACGCGTCGATGAGCAGAGTCTTCTGGCTGGTTGCCGCCGCTTTGTTCCTGGCTGGGTGTGCAGGTGAAAAAGGCATTGTCGAGAAAGAGGGATACCAGCTTGATACCCGACGCCAGGCGCAGGCGGCGTATCCGCGCATTAAAGTGCTGGTGATCCACTACACCGCAGAGGACTTTGATACGTCACTGGCGACACTGACCGATAAGCACGTAAGTTCGCATTATCTGGTTCCTGCCGAGCCACCACTTTACAACGGTAAGCCGCGTATCTGGCAACTGGTACCGGAACAGGAACTGGCCTGGCATGCGGGGATTAGCGCCTGGCGCGGGGCAACGCGCCTTAACGACACCTCTATTGGCATTGAGCTGGAAAATCGTGGCTGGAAAACATCAGCGGGGGTGAAATATTTTGCCCCGTTTGAACCGACACAAATTCAGGCGCTTATTCTACTGGCGAAGGATATTATCGCCCGCTATCACATCAAACCGGAAAACGTAGTGGCTCATGCAGATATTGCGCCGCAGCGCAAAGATGATCCCGGGCCATTATTTCCGTGGCAGCAACTGGCACAAGAGGGGATTGGTGCCTGGCCTGATGCGCAGCGGGTGAACTTTTATCTTGCCGGGCGCGCGCCGCACACACCGGTAGATACCGCCTCATTGCTGGAACTGTTGGCCCGTTACGGCTATGACGTGAAACCAGAAATGACGCCTGGCGAACAGCAACGAGTGATTATGGCGTTCCAGATGCACTTCCGCCCGACGTTATATAACGGCGAAGCGGATGCAGAAACTCTGGCAATTGCACAAGCGTTGCTGGAGAAATACGGTCAGGATTAGCGCGGCAGTTTTCCGTGGTCGCGTAACCAGGCGGCAGTTTTCTCGATCCCTTCATCCAGCGTGATGACAGGCTGATAACCTAACTCTTCCTGTGCACGCGTAATATCCAGCGTAAAGTCAAAATTTAACTTGGAGACGCCGTAGTGGGTTAGCGGCGGCTCTTTCGCTGACTTGCGGCCTAAACGCTCCATGCTGCGGGCGATCATATCCAGCATCGGGTAGGGAATTGAACGAATACGGCAATCAATATTCAGTTCGTCGATGAGCTTCTGCACGATGCTGCGCAGTGTACGATGCTCACCATTGGTAATGTTGTATGCCCTGCCGGACGGCAGTTTGTCGCAGTTTTCCTGGCTCGCCAGCCACATGGCATGCACGGCATTTTCGTAGTAGGTCATATCGACCAGCGCACTGCCGCCATGCGGTAACAGAATGCTGCCGTAGTGGTGCATCATATGCGCCAGGCGGGGGATGAACACTTTATCGTGCGGTCCGAACAGACTCTGTGGGCGCAGAATAGTAAAGCGCGTTTGTGGATTCGCCTGCGAAAGCATATTAATCACTTCTTCGCTGGCAGCTTTGCTGCGGGCAAACTCGTTAGCGAAGCGGTGAGGGCGAAAATCTTCTTTAATATCGCGATGATGGTGATAATCGAAGTACAGGGAGGGGGAAGAAATATGAATAAAGTTACGCACTCCCCAGGCAACAGCCCATTCGCCCAGGCGACGCGTAGCGCGAACGTTGGCCAGGTCGAAAGCCTGCTGCGTTCCCCACGGCGAGGTAAAGCTGGAGCAGTGCCAGAGCGTATCAATGCCTGCGAGCATCACTTTAGCCTGCGATGAGACAAGTTCGGTCAGATCCGCCCGGACAAACTCGGCGCCCATTTTTTCCAGCAATTTGCCCATCGCTTCGTTGCGACCGGTCGCTCTCACGCTGATGCCTTTCTGGCATAAAAATTCAACCGCGTTTCGACCTAAGCCGCTGGTAGCGCCGGTAACCAGTACCTTCATATCATTCCACTGTTGTTGATAAGACGACGTGCGCATTCTTTCGTGATTTCCCCCTTGATGCAATGGGAAACATGAAAGAATCACGCAGGTTTTTTTCGATTAATCTGTGATTTGTTCTGCAAGTCTGGCGATTCGTTTTGCCATGCCGCGAAAAATAAACAGATGTGCAGGGATCATGAAAAGCCAGTAAAACAGGCCTGGCATGCCGTGCGGATGCCAGAAAGCGCGAACGTCTATGGTGCGGTAGTTGCCTTTATCCTCCAGCGTAAAACAAAGCCGCCCCAGTCCCGGTGCTTTCATACCAAATAACAACGTAAGTTGTTTTTCCGCTTCAACGACAATCACTTTCCAGCTATCTACCGCATCTCCCGTCTGCAAATATTCCCGCTCAGGGCGACCTTTCGCCAGTTTATGACCGATCGCGCGGTCCATCAGCGCACGGGTCTGCCACAAAATATTGCCAAAGAAATAACGTTCTTTACCACCGATTTGATTGACTACCCGCCATAGCGCCTGAAGGCTGGCGGACGTTTTAACCGTAAAACCGGCTTGTTTAGCGAAGTAACCGTATTCTGGTCGCCAGCGAGCAAAAGCCTGCGCGTCATATCCCCAGTCGCTGGAGTTGACCAGTTTTTCTTCCTCTTTCAATGTGCGACGTACCGCATCATCGAAAGCGATTAGCGGTTGTGGAATGAGTGCACGTAACGCGGTGTCATCTGCCAGCAGATCGTGTTTCAGCCCCTGAATCAACGCTTTGGCGGTGGTGGGCGGTACGGACGTAATCACATTGAGAAACCACACCGAAATCCAGCGGGTCGGAAAGGGGATGGGGATCAACCAGCGGCGCTTACCACTCACGGTCATAAAATGTTCAAATTGTTGTTGATAACTGAGCACCTCTGGCCCGGCGGCTTCGAAGACCCGATGTTCGCAGGCCAGATGATCTAACAGTGCCACCAGATAGTGCAGCAGGTTTTCCAGCGCAATGGGCGTGGTGCGTGAACGGACCCATCGTGGCGGTGTTAACACTGGCAGGTTGTAAACCATATCGCGCATCACTTCAAACGCCGCTGAACCTGCGCCAACGATAATTCCGGCGCGCAATTCAGTAATCGGCACACCGGCTTCACGCAAAATATCCGCCGTGGCCTGACGGGCGCGCAGATGATCCGACTGCTCATGTGGCGGAGCCTGCAATGAACTGAGAAAGATTAATTGCTTAACTGGTACTTCACGTAGCGCATCGCGGACGTTGAGAGCCACCTGCCGCTCCTGAGCGATAAAATCGCCGCCTTCGCCCATGCTGTGCACCAGAAAATAGACCGTATCGATATCCTGCAACAGGGCCGGAAGATTATCCGGCCAGCTGAGATCGATTTTATGGCAACTGACGTTTGCCAGTTGCAGCTTTGCAAGCCTGTCGACATGACGTGCCGCCGCCAGGATCTGATGCCCTTGCTGGCTGAGTGTGCGCACCAGATGCTGACCAATGTAGCCACTGGCACCGAGAACTAAAATGCGTTGCGGCACGTCTCTCTCCTTAACGCGCCAGGAATGCGCGCCAGTGGGCGGCGACTTCAGCCAGTTGCTCGCGCGAGACGTCGAGATGCGTCACCAGGCGGACAATCGGCGAGGCGTTAATCAGCACGTTTCTCGCTTTCATGTATTCGCCTAACGCGGCAGCATTTTCTTCCCCGACGCGAACAAACAGCATATTGGTGTCCTGACGCATCACATCCGCGCCTGCTTCACGCAGCTGCTCCGCCATCCAGGCGGCGTTATCGTGGTCTTCCTGCAAGCGTGCGACGTTATTTTTCAGCGCATACATCCCGGCGGCTGCCAGAATCCCGGACTGGCGCATCCCGCCACCTGTCATTTTCCGCCAGCGAATGGCACGTTTAATGTAGTCACGGTTACCGACCAGTAACGAACCGACTGGCGTACCAAGACCTTTCGACAGACAAATGGTGAACGAATCACAATATTGCGTGATCTCTTTTAGTTCGCAGCCATAAGCCACGATGGCGTTAAAGATGCGCGCACCGTCAACATGCAGCGCCAGATTGCGCTCACGGGTAAATTCCCATGCTTCTTTCAGGTATTCACGCGGCAGCACTTTGCCGTTGTGGGTGTTTTCGAGACTGAGCAATTTGGTGCGGGCGAAGTGAATATCGTCGGGTTTGATTTTCATCGCCACTTTATCCAGCGGTAACGTGCCGTTGGCGTCAGCGTCGATGGGTTGCGGTTGAATACTGCCCAGCACTGCTGCGCCACCGGCTTCAAACAGATAGTTATGCGCCGCCTGACCGACAATATACTCTTCGCCGCGTTCGCAGTGACTGAGCAGAGCGACCAGGTTGGCCTGAGTGCCGGTAGGCAGAAAAATGGCGGCTTCTTTACCGGAAAGCTCTGCCGCATAGTCCTGCAGAGCATTAACGGTAGGGTCGTCTCCGTAAACGTCGTCCCCAACCGGGGCGGCCATCATCGCTTCGAGCATGGCGCGGCTCGGTCGGGTAACGGTATCACTGCGTAAATCAATCATGGCATGTCCTTATTATGACGGGAAATGCCACCCTTTTTACCTTAGCCAGTTTGTTTTCGCCAGTTCGATTACTTCATCGCCGCGTCCACTGATGATTGCGCGCAGCATATACAGACTAAAACCTTTTGCCTGTTCGAGTTTGATCTGCGGCGGAATGGCTAATTCTTCTTTGGCAACCACCACATCCACCAGCACCGGACCGTCGATGGAGAAAGCGCGTTGCAGGGCTTCATCGACTTCAGCGGCTTTTTCCACGCGAATACCCGTAATGCCGCACGCTTCGGCAATGCGGGCAAAGTTGGTGTCGTGTAGTTCGGTGCCGTCAGTCAAATAGCCACCAGCTTTCATCTCCATCGCCACAAAGCCCAGTACGCTGTTGTTAAAGACGATAATTTTCACTGGTAGCTTCATCTGCACTACTGAGAGGAAATCGCCCATCAACATGCTAAAACCGCCATCGCCGCACATGGCGACCACCTGGCGTTCTGGCTCGCTTGCCTGCGCGCCCAGCGCCTGCGGCATGGCGTTAGCCATCGAACCGTGGTTAAACGAACCTAACAAGCGACGCTTGCCGTTCATTTTCAGATAACGTGCCGCCCATACCGTTGGCGTGCCGACGTCACAGGTAAAGATGGCGTCATCGGCGGCAAAATGACTAATTTGCTGCGCCAGATATTGCGGGTGAATGGCTTTCTCGCTCGGTTTAGCTAAATCGTCCAGCCCTTTTCGGGCGTCGCGGTAATCTTCCAGCGCTTTATCCAGAAACTTGCGATCGGTTTTTTCTTCCACCAGTGGCAGCAATGCGCGCAGGGTTGATTTGATATCGCCGACCAGCGCCATATCTACCTTGCTATGCGCGCCGATGCTGGCTGGGTTGATATCAATCTGAATAATTTTGGCATCGGTCGGGTAGAAGGCGCGGTAGGGAAATTGCGTACCGAGCAGCACTAACGTATCGGCGTTCATCATAGTGTGAAAACCTGACGAGAAGCCGATTAACCCGGTCATTCCGACATCATACGGATTATCGTATTCGACATGCTCTTTACCGCGCAGGGCATGAACAATAGGCGCTTTAATTTTCCCGGCAAACTCAACTAACTCTTTATGCGCCCCCGCGCAGCCGCTGCCACACATCAGGGCGATATTGCTGGAATAACGCAGCAGTTGCGCCAGTTTGCGTAACTCTTCTTCTTCCGGTGTTATGACTGGCTGTGGCGCATGATACCAGTGCGTGGTCGCCCCTTCTGGTGCAGGTTTTAGCGCCACGTCGCCCGGTAACACGACAACGGAAACGCCACGGTTAAGCACCGCTTTGCGCATGGCAATCGCCAGCACTTGTGGGATCTGCTCCGGGCTGGAAACCAGCTCGCAATAGTGACTACATTCGCGGAATAACTCTTGCGGGTGGGTTTCCTGGAAATAGCCGCTGCCAATTTCGCTGGAAGGGATATGGGCGGCAATCGCCAGTACCGGAACGTGATTACGGTGGCAATCGAACAGGCCGTTGATTAAGTGCAGGTTACCGGGGCCGCACGATCCGGCACAGACCGCCAGTTCTCCTGAAAGTTGTGCTTCAGCGCCAGCGGCAAAGGCAGCCACTTCTTCATGGCGGGTAGGCATCCACTCGATGGTGCCCATGCGATTAAGACTGTCACTAAGACCGTTCAGAGAGTCCCCCGTGACTCCCCAGATGCGTTTTACGCCTGCTGATTCGAGTGTTTTGGCGATATAAGCTGCAACCGTTTGTTTCATGGTTTTCCGTCTCCTGAATGTGATAACGGTAACAAGTTTAGTTCATCTGACGGAGGGGGAAGGGATGGGAGAAAAAGGAGGCACTAACGGTTAAACAGCCCGATGACAGGAATATCATCGGGCATAAGGTGATTACGCGAGAACCAAATCCCCCTGCGGATGGCAGGAGCAGGCCAGTACGTAACCTTCAGCGATTTCGGCGTCGGTCAGCGTCATTGTGCTGCTCACCGTATATTCACCGGAAACCACTTTCGTCTTACAGCAGCCGCAAACACCCGCGCGGCAGGCGGCGACAACCGGAACGTTATTGCTTTCCAGCGCCTCCAGCAGCGTGGTGCCAACCGGAGCGTAAAATTCTTGCGCCGGTTGCAGTTTGGTGAATTTCAGACCGCTGGTCGCCGCTTCCGCCACTGGCGTAAAGAATTTCTCTTTAAAGAAACGCGTCACGCCGAGCGCCTTCACTTCCTGTTCCACCCAATCCATATACGGTGCCGGACCACAAGTCATCACGGTACGTGAGGCTAAATCAGGAACGCTTGCCAGCAGTTCACGAGTCAGGCGTCCGGCAACGAACCCCTCGGTAACGTTATTTTCCGCCACCAGTGTTACCGGATAATGACGCCACTCATCGGCGAAAATAACATCCTGCGGCGTACGCACGTTGTAGATCACCTGCACATCGGCCTGCGGACGGTTCTTCGCCAGCCAGCGACGCATCGACATAATCGGTGTGACGCCGCAGCCTGCCGCCAGCAACAGGAATTTATCTTCTGCTTTATCGTCGCAGGTAAATTCCCCCATCGCGTCCGAAAGCCAGAGATAGTCACCGCGTTTTACATCGCGGGTCAGCCACTGGGAGCCGACACCGTCATCAATCCGCCGCACGGTCAGGGTGATATATTCACTCACGCCTGGCGTGGAGGAAATGGTGTATGCACGCAGCGTTTCCGCTGAGTTTCGCACGCTGACCAGTGCATATTGCCCGGCGCGATATGGGTAGTAATCGTGGCAAATCAGGGAAATCGTCCACACATCCGGCGTTTCTTGCGTAATGTGATGAACCTGCATCCGCCACGGGCATTGATTCGTTGGCATCGTCATCGACAAACTCCTTACGCGCTCAACAGTTGCTTCATGTCTTCTTCAACAGTGGTGATAGAACGCAGGCCGAATTTCTCGTTCAGCACCGCCAGCAGATCTGGTGTCAGGAAACCAGGTGCAGTCGGGCCGGTGACGATATTTTTCACACCCAGAGAAAGCAGCGTCAGCAGAATGACAATCGCTTTCTGTTCAAACCAGGAGAGCACCAGCGACAGCGGCAGATCGTTGACACCGCAGCCCAGTTTTTCTGCCAGCGTTACCGCCAGAATAATTGCTGAGTAAGCATCGTTACACTGACCGGCATCCACCAGACGCGGCAGACCTTCGATATCGCCAAACTCAAGTTTGTTAAAGCGATATTTACCACAGGCGAGAGTCAGGATCAGGCAGTCATCCGGCACGCTGGTGGCGAAATCGGTGAAGTAGTGACGCTCGCCGCGTGCGCCGTCACAGCCACCAAGCAGGAAGATATGACGCAGTTTTTCACGGCTCACCAGATCAATCAACGTATCGGCTGCGCCAAGCAGCGTCTGGCGACCAAAGCCCACGGTGATCAGGTGCGGAATTTCGCTGTACGGGAAGCCCGCCATCTGTTGCGCCTGGGCAATGACCGCAGAGAAATCTTCGCCATCCAGATGACGCACACCCGGCCAGCCAACGATGCTGCGGGTCCAGATACGATCGTCATAAGCACCGACGGTTGGGTCGATGATGCAGTTCGAGGTCATCACGATGGGGCCAGGGAAACGAGCGAACTCCACTTGCTGATTCTGCCAGCCGCTGCCGTAGTTACCGACCAGATGCTTGAATTTACGCAACTCCGGGTAGCCGTGGGCAGGCAGCATTTCGCCGTGGGTGTAGACATTAACGCCCGTACCTTCGGTCTGTTCCAGCAGGTTGTAGAGATCTTTGAGATCGTGACCGGAAATCAGGATACATTTGCCCGCCGTCGCTTTGACGTTGACCTGGGTTGGCGTCGGGTGACCGTATTTACCGGTTTCGCCTGCATCCAGAATGCTCATCACTTTGAAGTTCATCTGGCCGATTTCCATTGAACACTCAAGAAGCGCGTTCATATCGGCAGGCCAGGTTCCCAGCCATGCCATGATTTTATGGTACTGGGCATAAATATCGTTGTCGTATTGACCGAGAACGTGGGCGTGTTCCATATAGGCCGCCGCACCTTTCAGGCCATACAGGCACAGCAGACGCAGGCCGAGAATGTTTTCGCCAATCGCCGCTTTATCTTTGTTAGGGGTAAATTCTGCTGCCTGACGTTGCAGTTCGCCGAGATCGTCGCTCACCAGTTGCAGGTCAGCCATCGGGTTATCGACGCGGGCGTTGGCATCTACAGCCAGGCATTGTGCTTTCAGCGCCTCGCGCAGGGCAATCGCTTCACGAGCGTAGCCGACAATACGCGGAGAATCGAAGTTAACGTTGGTCAGGGTTGAGAAAAATGCGCGAGGCGCGAAGCTGTCTACATCGTGGTTGATAATGCCGTATTCACGCGCTTTTACAGCCCAGGCAGAAAGCCCTTGCAGCGCCGCGATGAGTAAATCCTGAAGGTCAGAGGTTTCCGCCGTTTTACCACACATCCCCTGCGCGTATGAGCAGCCGTTTCCTGCCGGAGTACGGATAGTTTGTTCACATTGCACACAAAACATGATCACACCTTTTAAAGTTATATTTAATATACATGTTTAAGGTTAAGACGCTTAACGCGGGGATAAAAGGGATTTTTCATGCAACTTTAAGGGAGATTGATTTAGCGCAATTTTGGCGGTAGGGATCTACCGCCGGAGAGGTATTATGCGGAGAAAAAGGCGATGAGGATCGGCACTAACAGGCTGAGAATAAAACCGTGAACAATCGCTGCCGGGACCATATCCAGCCCACCTGTACGCTGAAGAACGGGCAGGGTGAAATCCATTGATGTGGCACCGCATAAGCCCAGTGCAGTAGAGCGGCTACGGCGAATCAGGCCAGGGATCAACATAATGGCGATCAACTCACGCGCTAAATCATTGAAGAACGCCGCGCTCCCGATTACCGGACCAAAAGATTCGGTCAACAAAATACCGGAAAGAGAATACCAGCCGAAACCGGAGGCCATTGCCAGCGCGGTATTGATGGGGAGATCAAGAATAAAGGCGTTAATTAAACCGCCAATTAAAGAACTGGCAACCACCACCACGGCGACAATCATTCCCCGGCGATTAAGGACAATCTGCTTTAAGGTCATGCCATTGTTACGCAGCTGAATACCGACGAGGAAAAGTAACAGAATTAACGTGTATTCACTGGCTTCGGTCGCGTGCTGTAAAAAACCTAATCCGCTAAGGCCAATAGCAAAACCAATCACCACGACGCCACACAGTTTCAGCGATTCCAGTGCCATCGAAATACGCGACGGCAATTTCTCTTGCTGGTGGCTATTGCGCCACGGCAAACCGCGTTCCAGCCACAGCAAGGCGACAATATTGCACAGTAAAATAATGGTAATACTGACAGCGGAATAATGCAGAATCGCCAACAGGTTACTGGCGAGATTATCGAGAAACGCCAGACTGATACCCATAAAAAAGAGAATGAGATAAACCATCCAGCTTAATAGCTGATTAATGCGTTTTAACGCAGCTTTTTGGCGAAGTGGAATGAGGTAACCCACAATCAGGGGAACCAGAATGATTAACAGCCAGAAAACATGAAAACCCAGTCCTTGCAAAGAAGAAGTCGAAATGCGCGATGACACACTACTGAAAGCGGAAGGACGAGTAAAGTTGCAATTAAAAGGAAATGTTATGCATCAGAGGGGGATTTTTAATTCTCTATGAGTGTTTAGCATTGTTGCGCTCCTTTCATGTGCAATGCCATATAAAGCCACTGGCGCAGGGAGCACGCAGGGGGCGGCCAATCGCCGCCGCCCCCTGCACCCCCGGGCTCTGGCGAACAAAATCGCCGCTGCGCGGTACCTTCAGCTTATCCCCTTCGGCTACCGGGTCGGGCGCGAGGTAACGTATATGGACGCTCCCGGAATGCAATGCTTTCTTCAGTTATGTAATAAAACGGGTAGGTGCAGCCATATATCCGGTTTCTGATGGGATTTTTATCCCGAACCATGATGAAATCCGCCAGGCAGGTACCAATCATCCTCTACGGGCTAACTTGCCCTTGTTACCTCTCGGTGTATCCTGCCTGCGGTCTTACCTGTTTTGCCATCTTCTGAAGTCACCTGCACCTACCAGAACGTTAACTTTTTTTTCAGCACCTCTCAGATTGACTGACCTTGTGTCAGGCGAGCTGCCGAGGTTGATATTCAGTATTGTGTGACAACTTGACC